>CALMKR010000202.1 GCA_937867625.1 uncultured bacterium
ACCAAAGTCATAGAAGACTTCACTATCTGGGCCACCAATCTCGCCAACTGGCATATTGCTTGGCTTCCCACTGCGACTCCACCAGTTTTTACCAGCATCATAGTAGAAGATGCGACCTCCTTGCATGCCAGCGGTGTAGCCATCTTCTTCACTCCCAATAAAGACATCTTTGGCTTCGATACCTCGTTCATTAAACAGTTCTTTCCAAATGGCGACTGATTCATCGTCTCGAGGAATACCAAGACTCTCGTCTCCGGCAAAGACGGTAACGTAGATACGTGCGGGATCCAGCCCGACTTCATCGACGAGGAAGGTAAAGAACCAACGGAGTTGTTCTTGTTTGAAGTAGTCACCCAAAGACCAGTTACCGAGCATCTCAAAGAAGGTGGTGTGACGGTTGTCCCCCACTTCCTCGATATCATTCGCGCGAAAACACTTCTGGGAGTCAGCGAGGCGAGTACCCATCGGGTGCTTCTCTCCCATGAGATATGGGATGAGTGGCTGCATACCACTCCCGGTGAAGAGTGTGGTTGGGTCATTTTCTGGTACGAGCGCGGCAGACGGAATAACCGCATGACCATTTTTGGCCATAAAGTCGAGATACCGCTGTCTGATTTCATTTCCACTCATACAAAATAATGTTATTTCTAGTGGTTGTTACTATACCAGATTTATCCACTTTGGCGAGAGATGTCACAAAATAAATTCAATGATCGGAACTTAAGATTTTTAATCCTAAACTTGTTTGTGCCCTTACTTGTTTTATGCTCAGTTTCTTGTATAATCTTAAGAGCTCGACGACAGAAAATTGTATCGGCTTGCTGCGGACACAGTAATGTGTACTCATGAGTGAAATGACCCTAGGTCTGCCGTCACTCCGAGCTTCTAAAAATCGCCACTATTGTGGTGTTTTTTAGTTCTTTTCACAAGATGTACTGATTTTATGTGCAATTGTGTAGCCGCTACCTCGGCAAGGATACGTACCTTTGGATACTGACTTTGCGTGAAGTCTTTTACATAAAAATGATTACATGGTTTTTCGTAGATATATTCATCAAAAGTGAGTATGCTTTCCAAAATTGAATTCAACAAAAAACGAATAATAAGAAAACATTCATCGTTAGTATGTCGCTTCAGTAAATCTTGTTTCCGTCGTTCAATGATATGTTTTAGAGCCCTCCTCGACGCGTAGATGTCATAGCCTTGGTGAGGGTGATTTATTGTGTGTGGAATTTTACCAAGCCATACCAAAATGTGAGGTTCAGGTATATGTACCCCAAAATCTGTTTGGTAGAACTCATGCAATATACTGTCTACATCATCTTGCATCAGAAAATTTTACCATAAGAACTACGTCCACAGTTTTTTCTTCGCCAACTTTTGGAAGGTTTTGATGTCTTCTTCGAGCTTCGTGAGAGCGGCTTCAAACGTGGTGGCCTTTGTGGTATCGATGCCAGCGTCTTTGTAGATGTCTTTGATGAGTTTTGATTCACCAGAGGTGAGGAACTGATCGATCTTCGCACCATACGCCCGGTCGGCACGGAAGCGGGCAGCCATGATACTACTCATCATAAGGCCATAAGCGTAGCTGTACGTGTAGAAGCCCATACGGAGGTGTGAGACGTACACATAGGTGTAGCCATCGTCAGGAGTCAATTTCACGCCTTTCCCGAGGTATGCAGCAAGATGCTTGTTTGTGAGCGTGGCATATTCTTCGCTTGTGAGCCCTCCTTCACGCATCACCGATTCGTGAATATCAAGTTCGGTGTTAAAGAAGGCAATTTGGCGCTGGATGGTCGAGATATCACGGAGAATACGGTCATGGAGCAAGACAAACTGCGTATGTTCATCCATCTGCGCATACACGGCATCAAACACCAAGTTTTCAAACAAGGTACTTGCAGTCTCCGCTGTCACAATCGAGTGTCCATCATAAAACGGTGACTGTCCATCCATGCTGCGGCGCGCGTGTATGGCGTGACCCATCTCGTGTGCGAGCGTTTCAAGTGATTTGAAATCAGTGACGTGATTAAGGAAGACATTAATCGGCTGTCCACTTTGTGCCGACATAAAGGCGCCACCGGATTTGCCACTCCGTGGCCAGACATCAATCTGCCCCTTCGATAACATGGTGTCAAAGAGTTCGCCGTAGCGTGGATGGACATCATAAAAGACGTCACGACAAATAGCAACTGCGTCTGCGTAGGAGATTTTTACATCTTCACCAATTGATTCGTTCCGCTGACTGTAATCAAGGTGCGGGACACCGTGATAGGCCGCTTTGATTTCGTAGAACTTGCGACTGAGTGCAAAACCTTTCTTCCCTACTACCTCGCGGAGGGTCATGAGGGCTTCTTCGGTGTCTTGGTAACTCTGGACAGTGGCGCTGTATGGATGTTTGTACCCACGGACATCATCTTCGGTACGAGCATCAGTGACAATCGCGTTCATCTCGTGTTCGGCCACTTCACCAATCTGCTTTAGTTCCTCAACAATCAATTTCCAAAGCTTTGGCTTTTCGGCAAACTTCTGCACGTTAATGAGTTCAATGGCTTCTGGCAAGGCTACACGCTTCCCTTTCCAAGTGATGTGGCGGTCGGTAATAATCTTATCGGTCATATCAACCCAGCGGCCACTGGCTTGGCGGCTCTTGAGACTCACGATCTTTTCTTCGGCCTCAGTGAGATGATGGGCGGCTCCTACGAACAACCGCTCAAGGTAGTAGTGGTATGGTGCGAGCTTTGGATCCCTAAGGAGAGTTTTCTGCGTGCTTTTGGGAATCTTGCCGAGTTCTAGCGGGAAAAAGAGGGTTTCATCACTCGCCTTACGGAGGCGGTTTTGGATGAGGGAGAGCTGCTTCACGGCATTGGTGTCTTTGGTATCAACACAACTACGGAGCCAGAAGTAGCGAGTAGCGCGTGAATAGGTTGGGTTGCCAGCCATGGCTTCGCTCTCCTTCAGTGCGGCGAGGAGAAGACTGACATTGGTAGTAAAAGCCTTACCGCGCCACTTTTTGGCGAAGGCTCGGTACGCAGCTTCGGTCGACGCCACATCTTTTTCGATCTGCGGATCTTTATCACTCTTGTAGTACAAAGAAAAGTCCCATGATTCTTTCATAGTCACGGGCTTGCGACTGACAGCGGGCGTATATTTAAAACTCTTTTTCTTGGGATTTTTGGACGGCATAGATAAATTCTTTGTAACTTTCAAATACGTGATTAAATTCGTTCAGTAGTGGTCCCTCGAGACGATTGTTGATGACGTTCGCCAAGGTCTGGTAGACCTCGAGGCGCTCGGTCAGGTTCTTACCAAAGTCCTGAAGGAACCGTGACGGCGCTTCATAGTATTCCTCGACAATGGTACGGAAATTATGTGCCTTATCAGCAGCGGCAATCATGATGGCGTCTTTTGGCCCTTTCTTCAGTTGGACAGCATAGGCTTTTTTCTTCTCACTCCAGGTCATTTTACGATCACCATCATGAGTCGGTTCAGAGAGGGCTTCGACGAGCTCACGCACGGTCCCGCCAAAGTCCTCTTCGAGTTCATCAAGGGTGTAATCGGTATCCTCGACGGTGTCATGGAGGAGAGCTGCTACTATGACATCCTCATTGTCCGTATAATCATGCAATATAAAAGCCACTGACATGAGGTGGGTGATGTACGGATACGGCATCGAACCCTTACGCTCCTGATCGCGGTGAAGGACGGCAGCGGCACGGATAGCTTGTTCAATGCGGTAGGAGTACATATTTTATATTTTTAAGCAGCCCGTCTTGAGTCAGACGAACGAGAGCTGTAACCACCAGAACTTTTTATGTTGAGGTTTGTGCGACCGGCAGTGCTTGGTGCAAAATTACTGTTCGCTTGATTCGCTTTTGCTTGATTAGTCATTGCGCGGGTCAGGTCTGCTTGGAGGTTACCGAGACTGCTACGCTTCTGTCTGATTTCACTTTCGAGGGCATTAATTTCACGCATTCGAGTGTCGCGTGCTCTACGTTCTGCTTCAGTTTGATCTCTTGTGATACCTGAAAGTTTTTTATTGAGATCATTAAAACGATTGTACTGTTCGTTATGCTTGCGCTGGAGACCTGACTGCTCTTCTTGCAGTTTGTTGAGTTGATTTTGGAGCTTTGTTTGCTCTTTTTGGTAGTAGTCGATATCTTCCTGAAGGGCTTTGAGGTTATTCTGGAGAGTCTGAATATCTTGTTTTACTTTACGATTATCATTTGCGTATTTTGATTGAATGGCATCAAGCTCACTCTGCATCATGAGAATGACTCGTTGTTTCTTCGTTTCCAAATCGGTGACACGCTTGTTTTGGTCATCAACGAGTTGTTGTTTTGCTCGTACGTCATCAAAAGCCATAGTACCTAGAGTATAGCACCTTCTTTTTGTAAAATCTCCTTTTTCACCGTTTCTCCACCCCGGTTGTAACCACCTAAGGCCCCGTCACTCCGGATCACGCGATGGCACGGAATATCGGGATTGTAGTTCTTGGCCATGAGGTTCGCGACCGCGCGAGCGGCTTTGGGGTTCCCGGCTGCTGTCGCGACCGCTTTGTAGGTCATCATCTGACCTTTTTTGATACCTTTGACCACACGGTGGACATTTTCCGTAAAGGTAGACATAGAGAGCTATTTCTTAGACTGCTTGATAGCAATGAGCTTTTTGCCACAGGCTTCGCGATACGGACAGTATTCACAACTAGTACCACTGTCTGGGTACATATCAGAGTCGAGGGTGGTTTTGATGGACTTAAGGGTCTTTGGTATCCAGCTGGTGTCTCCGACGCATGGCACAAGAGTGGTATCGAAGTGCAGGGTGTCAAAGAATCCGTCGTGGTCTTTGGTGGCGTTCGCATACACAAAGTAACCGGTATCAGAGACGGTGAAGCCGTTTTGACGTAAGAGCCACTGGTATACGCCCATTTGCCGCGCATACTGGGCACTCCATGATGAATCATCGAGGGTGAGTATCTCACCATCCTTTGAGGTGGCTTTGTAGTCAACCACAATCAACGTCCCGTCGGGCTGCTGCCAGATATCATCAACCGCACCGGATACAACGAGGCCAGTTTCCTTGTCGGTCCACTCGATACCAGAGAAGTTGTCCCGCCAGAGATCCATACTTTCGTGCGCAAACGGAACGGCATTGATGTTGTACTTTTCGGCTATTGGGTGGCGGGTACCCGCGACACGATGACTATCAAACTCTTTCTTGAGGAGTTCGTCAACGGCAATGTTGAGATTAAACGACGGCATGCCGGGACGTTTCGTTCCGAGTTTATTATCGATATAGAAGCACCGTGGACATTCCACAAAGAATTCAATCTTTGAGCGTGATAAGCGCCATTTCGCTCCCCCGTAGTTCCACTCACTACTGCGATTTGGGTTGTATTTCTTTACGTATTCGGCCATATGATGTTTTGAGTATATCACAAACGGGCGGAACCTAAGGTTCCGCCCGTTTGTATCAAGAAAGTTCAATTGTGAACCTACT
>CALMKR010000203.1 GCA_937867625.1 uncultured bacterium
CGCGGATGGGGGACAGCAGTACCCATCGTGTGTGGCCAAGGCCTTTGCGGCGGGGGCTGATTTTAATATGTTTGGGTCAATGTTCTCTGGCTTTATTGAAAGCGCTGGTGAGACCATCGAAAAAGATGGCAAGCAGTACAAAGAATACTTCGGCTCTTCATCAAATCATGCCATGACAAAGCTCTATGGTAAAAAAGATAGTCACCGTGCAAGCGAAGGTCGGTATACGCTTATTCCACTCAAGGGTTCCATCCATGATTTCTTGCAAGACTTATTTGGGGCACTCCGCAGTACCGGTACCTACATCGGGGCGGCAACGCTAAAGGAATTTGCTAAACGGGCAACATTTGTGCGGGTGAATCGGCAATTGAATCAGAGTTTGGAGCGATTTGATCAGGGGAGCTAATGCTGTCATGACTACTCAACCAAATAACCCACTGCACGGTATCACCCTCAAGCGACAAATAGAAGAACTGGTCGCTCATTACGGCTGGGAAGCGCTTGGGCAGAAGATAAAGATTAAGTGTTTTATTGATAAACCAAGTATCAACTCCAGTCTCACATTTTTGCGGAAGACTCCCTGGGCGCGGGAGAAAGTCGAGCAGTACTACATTTGGACATTCTTTAAGCGCGACGGTACACGCAAAACTAGTTGAACCAAAATAGTAGTCTCTTTTTGAAAGAGGATCTCATTAGAAAGTCGCGGTCACCGTATACGTAATGACTGCGCTGTAGCTTCCGAACTCAGTGAGGGCCGCGGTATTGGCCATGTATCGTGCACCAAATACGGTCGTAACCGAGTCACCACTGCCGGTCAAAATAGTGTCCGGGAAAGCCGCCGTATCAAGCGCCCAGTTAGCGCCATTGTACGGCGAGACTGCCGAACCGGTTCCAGAATTAACGCCAATGCGAAGACCAAATTGCTCAGCACCTACTGATGGGGCAGCAGCGGTGCCGCCAACAGCCGTGATGGTGTTGGCGCCTGAGGTCAGGGTCCGACCACTCACCGTCATGGCATATCCGCCGGCGGCATTACTTGCGACCGAAATAGTATGGGCGTCTGCGGTGTCGGTAGTGGCCCCCAGGGTGTCGCCGGTCGCATAGCGTGTTTGGACCGGTGAGAGTGAACCAAAACCGATACTGTTGTCAGAAATACTAAAGACGAGGGTCTGTGGCACGCCTGAGGCGGTGGCACAAATTTTGGTTGTATAAGCAGCCGCATCTCCGACATGTGAGTTGGTGGTGGCTTCCATTGAACCGATAGTGGTGTCGTAGCCAGTACAGTTCGAGGCTTGGTAGCCGACCGTTACGCTACCACCAGTTGGTACTGAAATACAGGCATTGTTACCCGCATAGTTGGCTTCAGTGTTTTGTTCGGCATGCGCATTGGTGGCGGCAGATAGTTTGACGGCGATAGCATTGGTGCCAGCGCAGGAGTTACCGAGGCCAATGACGTTGGTACAGCAGACGACATTATTATCATAAGCAGCCGTTGATTGGCTGGGGAGTTCAGCGTGCGCATTGGTGGTATCAGAAAGACGGAGAATTTTTGTTTGGGTACAGGCAGCATTGGTAGTAATTGAACACGAAAGTGTCCCAGCATACGCGTGCGGGGTTGCCAGGATAAGAAGGCCGATGATAAGGAGGCCGGCGATAGTTTTAGAATGAAGCAGTCGTGACATCGTCAGGTGTAGTTACATCGTTCGATATGAATGATTGTACCGCATCTACGGTAGTGTCAACTTCGTTCGGGATATCGGTTGGGGGAATAGGGACAGGTGTCTCTTCGGTCGTTGGAGGCTCTGGCACCTCAACTGGTGGGGTGGGTGGAGTAGGTGGTGTCTCTGGTTCTACAAACAAGCCAACCACTGTTTCTATGACGTCTGCAAAAAAGTCTTTGATTGGTGAACTACTTTCCGGCTGGCTGGTGGTGGCAGCGTCAACGCTACTTGTGCTACTGGTCGCTAAGACCACACTCGGGATACCATCAAGTGAGGCGGTGACAATCAGTCCATTATCAAGATCAGAACTAATCGAGGTGGAGGAGAGATTAATTGAGAGGAGACGGAGTTCTTCGCTTACCGCGAGCGTGTCACTTTGGTCACTCAGTGGTGAGGGATTATTTTGGTGGTCTTTTTCGGCTCGGAGTTCCGGGGTGATTGGGGTGCCTGCGTCGACGAGGGCAAAATAAAACACCTGCACAAAATGACTGTCAGCCAAACAGGCTTCAAAAGAAATCCCTGAGCAACTAAATTGTTGGCCATCATTCGCGTACTCGATGACCGCGTAATCAGCTGCCAGCGGTGGTGCCCAGTATTCGCTAAAAGGGAGGTCGCCACGGCCAATATTCTCCGCACTAAACTGGTAGGTGGGTGCCGTACCGGTGCCTTGATCGGGACATAGGGTGTTTGGACACTTTAGGTAAAAGGCGAGATTGGTGGTGCTGTCGGTGAAGGTAGGGGTGACCACAATAGCTGACTGCTCAGTAGTAGAAAAAACTGGGGTAGTCATCATAAACGCTCGTGTTGGAGGAATGATTGTTTCAGTTGGTAGCACCTCGGGGCTTTGACCAAAAGATGTGGGTACCAAAAAAATAGCGAAGATGACGCTCGGTATAAAAAACAAAAAAAATGTATATATGTACGGGCGAGAATTCATCACTAACGAAATTCGGTAATAATAATCACTCCAGCGGCGCCGCCACCACCGGCTCCGGCGGTGGCCGCCTCGGCGGCAGCGCCACCACCACCGGAGCCGGTGTTCGCTATAGCAGCGTTTCCAACACCGGTGGTGTCTCGTCCTCGACCAGCTCCACCAAGTGAGGTTGAACCACCTTGGCCTGAGATCGTCACTGTGTTGACAGTACTGGTCATACCGTTGCCGCCAGGAGCACCAGCGCCGTTAACGTGACCGTTCGTAGAAATCACACCACCAGCGCCGCCCAGTGTGAATTTAATAGCTGCTGAGCCAGCAAGAAAGGCCCCGCCACCTCCTCCAAAAGCCGTGATGGTGGTGACGCCGGTGTTAAAGGTGGTGTTTCCACCGTTCCCGCCGGCGGCACCTGAGTTCCCAGCACCGGCGGCTCCAATAGCATAGGTGTAGGTACCGGTGACACCGGTGAGGTAGTACTCAGCATAACCGCCAGAGCCTCCGCCAGCACCAGCACAACCGGCCACCGCACTACAACCGCCACCACCACCGCCCCCACCCCACATACGAATCCAAATTTCTTTGGTTCCCGCGGTAGGGGTGTAGGTGGTACCTGAGGTCAAGGTCTGTCGACCATGAATGACGCCGCCACCAGTACTCGACCAGGTAGTACCATTTGATTGGAGAATATTGCCGTCAGTGGAGGGAGCAATGAAGGTGACGTTCCCGGTCCCGTTACCGATTAAAAGATTATTAGCGGTGAGGGTAGTGAGTCCGGTACCGCCTTGACCAACCGTGACAGCAGCATTGCTCGTGAGTACCGTGGCGTCGGCGTTGGGGAAGGTGAAAGTACGAAGGGCGGTGGCTGGTCCCGTGACCGCAAAAAATCCATTACCTGTACCGCCATTGGCACCAGGCAAAATCCCGGTAACACCATTAGTGAGATTTATCTGTGCCCAGGCCGGATTGTTACTAGCACCAGTATTTGAAAGATAACGAGTAGCGTTAGTATCTTTGGCTAAGGCTGTAATGGTATCGGCGGCTGAACCATAAAGGATATCGCCTTGAGCAGCACCTCCACCGATAGTATTGAAGTTGTGTCCGGGATTAGGAGCGGCGGCGTAGACGTATCGAAAAATCGCTATTGAGATAGCAAACAAGAGGAGACCGCTAAACACCTTATTCGCGGTAGAAACTAATCCAAACATATTTTGAAACATAGGTGGTCACATTCTATCATGGCGGAGTAATGTTCTTCTACACAGGGTGGCACAAATTTTTGCGGATACCTAGGGTATACTGTGGTTGGGAATGGGGTCGCATGGCCTATCTCTCTTTAATATCGTCTAGTTCTCTTTGTTTCGTATGGGTTCAATAGTTTTACAAAATCTTAGTGCACGTATCATTAGTTCTGTTTTGATAGTGGCACTCGCTATTATAGCTATCATGCCAGCAAGTGTGGCTGAAGCTGCCTCAATCACGAGTGCCTCTGATACGATGTCGTCACTCACGGTGAGTTCTACCTAAACGCATACCATCCGTTTCACTCCTCCAACGGGAGCCAACAACAACACGGACACGATTATCATTACCTTCCCCTCAGACTTCAACTTCACCAGTAAGACAATTGGTACCGTGTCCTTCACCCACGGGGCGACTACCGGTGCTGAAACCACCGAAACCCTGGCCGCCTCAGCCTCTGCCACCGCTTGGGGAGCAGTATTTGGAGGTACCCAAAACCGTACCCTTACGCTCACTGCACCAACTGACGGTACTGGTGCGGCGGTATTGGCACCAAACGACAAAATCATCATCACGTATGATGGCACAAACTCAATCAACCCATCAACCCCAGGTTCGTACGTGATTTCTATCAGTGGTGCCTTTGGAGATGCGGGCGATATGACCGTTAATATTTTGACGAGTAACCAGGTGGATATTACCGCAACGGTACCGCAGTCATTAACGTTCAGTATTTCTGATACCACTATCGGATTTGGCACGCTATCTGCTGTCGCCGCCCGTTTTGCAGATGGTACCGGTGCTGGTGCTGGTTCTGAAGGAGAAGCGCACAACGTCATTGTGGGTACAAACGCAGCAAATGGTTACACCATGACAGTAGGTGGTACTACACTCACCTCAGGAGCAAACACGATTACCGCGATTGGTGCTGCAAACACCGCCTCATCAGTTGGTAGTGAACAGTTTGGTCTCCGTATGAACGCCGCCGGTGGCTCGGGAACGGTGTCAGCACCATACGCTGCGGCTGGATTCGCCTTTGATTCAGCGGCATTTCCAGACATTATTGCTACTGCTAGTGGAGCTTCGGCCAACACCACGTACTCTGCTCGCTATATTGCCAACATTACCGCAAACACCGAAGCTGGGTCATATACAGGTGCGGTAACCTACGTTGCTACCGCTAACTTCTAGGCTTCCGTACTTGCAGGGGCGCCAAATTAGGGTATTATTCCTCTCATGAAATCACTCAAAAACATAACATTAGTCGCGGTACTTTTGTTATGTTTTTTGGTGGGGAGTAACCACGTTCAGGCCCTGACAATTTCACCAGTAACCATCGAAGTGACTGGTGACCCAGGACAAACCCTCCATGGTGAACTCGAGATGCTCAATGAGCAGGCCGGAGACAAGACCTTTTTCTCATCGTTTGAAAACTTTGAACCAAGTGGTGACACCGGGTCACCAAAGTTTATTGGCGGGTCTAACGGACTTGCTACTTGGCTTGGTACCGAAACCAGTGTGCTCCTCGCTACTGGCGAAACCAAAAAGGTACCATTCACCATTACAATTCCAAATGATGCCGAACCAGGTGGTTACTTCGCTGCTATCTTTTGGGGAGAACAAGATCCAAAAATTGAAGCGGCTGGTGAGGTAGCGATTGGCGGGAAGCTTGGTGTACTTATTCTCCTGCGAGTCTCGGGAGATATTCCAGAAGCAGCCGGTATCAAAGACTTTGCACTCATCGGTTCTCGTTTACAGACTGATTTACCGGTCGCCTTTCAGTATCGGTTTGCCAACAGTGGTGGGGACCGGGTGGTACCACTAGGGGACATCACTATCAAAAACATGTTTGGCGGTACAGCGGCAACGGTATCAGCGAACATCAACGAAGGCAGTGTCCTCCCGAATAGTACTCGTAAGTTTGAGCCAGTTTGGGACAGTCAGGCTGGTGCCACGACCACCGCTTCATTTTTTGGTACGGTAAAAAGTCAGCTCAGTGATTTTCACTTTGGTTTCTATAAAGCGAACTTATCGGTGGTCTATGGTGCGACCAATCAGACCGTCAACGACTCACTCTGGTTCTTGCTCGTGCCGTGGCAGCTCCTCTTGGTTGTCCTGATCGTAGTGGTTGCCCTTATTGTACTTCTCAAGCGATACAACGCGTGGATTATTTCAAAAAGTAAAAAGAGTTCTTAATGTGTGATGCGGTTTCTGTCCAGGAGTACGATTTTATCATTGGCGTTGTTTTTTTGTTACACAACTACAGTGCTGGCCCAAGGGGTAGGGAGTAGTACGGTTATTATCGAGGGTCGAGTCCCAGGTTGTGGTGATGGTGTCGTGGATATCGGTGAAGAATGTGATAGTGGCAACCTCGGTGGTGCTTCGTGCCAGTCGCGAGGGTTTACAAGTGGAGTCCTTGCCTGCACCTCGTCATGTTTGTTTAACACGCTGTCTTGTGTCTATACGCCACCCAGTAGTGGTGGCGGCGGGGGTGGTGGCGGTGGTCAAACCCGCGGCGCGCAAGTCGTGATTACCGGTCGCGCTTACCCTGGAAGTGAGGTTACGATTCTCAAAGATGCGCAGGTAGTCGCCACTACTATTGCCGATGAGAATGCTACTTTCCAAGTGCTCGTGAGGGGGCTGTCCGCCGGGACCTATATCTTTTCCTTGTATAGCGAAGATACCAAAGGAGTACGTTCTTCTTTGCTCACTTTTCCGGTGACAGTCACGAGAAATATTCTGGCCAAAATCGAAAGCGTCTATGTAGCACCTACCATTACTGGTGACAAAATAGAAGTAAAGAAAGGGAACCCGATTATTCTTTTTGGGCAAAGTTTTCCGCTGTCGGCGGTGACGCTTGAGGTCAACTCAGAGCAGCAATTTTTTGTAAAAACTACGGCCGGTAGTGATGGTGTTTACCTACGGAGTTTTGACTCATCGGTACTTGAGATGGGGGAACATCACGCCAAAGCGCGCTCGAGTATCGAAGACACAATTTCTTCTCAGAGTTCTGCGTATGCTTTTTCGGTTGGTACCAAAGACGTGTTTCGTGAGGGAGCGGTCGAGTGTAGTCCACGAGCTGATCTTAATGCGGATTGCCGGGTTAATTTGATTGATTTTTCTATTGTGGCGTTTTGGTACTTACGTTCGATGACGCCAGAGTTTGCGCTGCGTGAAGCAAAACATCTTAATGGTGATGGCAAAATTAACTTGGTCGACTTTAGTATATTGGCCTTTAATTGGACTGGTTAGTATGCGACGGATTTTACTAGTAGGAATATATGGATTATTGCTCTTGGTTTTGCCACCATGTGTAGAGGCGGCTGATTTGACGCTTCAAAGTGATTTTAAGGCGTCGCGGGTAGGGGACGATGTGGTGGTTAAGGTGGTTCTTGATACTGAGGGACAGACCATCAATACGGTTGGTCTCACACTCACATATCCCACCGAGTTTCTCGCATTTGAGGACTTTGATGACGGTGATTCAGTGGTCTCGCTGTGGGTAGAGCGACCAAAACATGATGACGGGAAAATTGTGCTGAGTGGTATTACACCGGGTGGTTTTAGTGGTGAAGCGGTTCCGGTCATATCCTTGCATTTCAAAGCCACAGCTCTGGGTCAAGGTAAAATTGATATTACGGACAAAGAGATACTCCTTCACGATGGCATGGGTACAGAAGCTGATACTCAAGTTGAAAACTTGCATCTCGCGGTGGTGGCTGGTCCGTCGGTAGTGTCGATACAGTTGGTAGATGATGAGTTGCCAGAAGCCTTTACCCCACAAATTGTTCGTGATCCTGATTTGTTTGGTGGTTCCCCCTCGCTCATTTTTGCTACCGAGGACAAAGGTTCCGGTCTTGATTATATGGCCGTAAAAGAGGGTTGGTTTGGTACGTATGTACAAACAGAAAGTCCGTACGAGTTACAGTACCAAAATCTTGATAAAAAGATTTACGTAAAGGCAGTCGATAAAAATGGCAATACTCGCACCGCCATCCTCTATCCCCAAAATGGGGTGGGTCAATACGAACAGGCGTTCCGCATTATCGGTATACTAGTACTGTGTCTACTCGCTCTTTATTTCATTCGTATCTATTACCGTACTCGCTTCGAGTAATTCTTGTTGGCTTTCTCTTTGTGTTTGGTTTTCCAATGATTGCTTCGGCAGCCAGTTTGTCTTTTGACCGAACGAGCGGTTCGTACCCGGTGGGGTCGACCATTGTCTCAACGATTACGGTTGGGAGTAGCGACAAGGCAGTGAATGCCGTTTCGGGCACGGTGTCGTTCCCTCAGAATCTGCTTGAGGTGGTGTCGTTATCAAAAAGTCGCTCCCTCATTTCGCTCTGGGTCGTAGAGCCGTCATTTTCAAATAGTGCTGGCACCATCAATTTTGAAGGCATTATCCTTAATCCTGGTTATACTGGACAAGGGGGAGCAATTCTGACTGTGACCTTTAGAGTTAAAGCTGCCGGGACAGCTGGCCTCGGTTATAGTGCAGCATCTGTGCTTGCAAACGATGGGCTAGGTACAGAAATATTACAGAGTCGAGGGAGTGCCACATACCAGCTGACAGAATCAGTGCCCGCAGCCGAAGTCCAACCAGCACCGGTGGTGGAAACAAAGCCAACAGACGCTGGGGCGCCACCAGTGACGCTTGTTACCGATAATGGAGCCCTAAAGCAACCAGTTGCTATGGTCGAGTCTCTTAGTCATGCACCAGATGGTTGGTCAAACGATACAACCGGTACGTTTAATTTTGCGCTGACTGATGATGTGTTGGCGATGCGACTACTCGTCGATGATCAGCCTGATTCGGTGCCGACGGTGGTGTATCTACCACCAATTTCAAGTCGCACCATTGAGGATTTGGCTGAGGGTGTTTCTTACCTCCACGTGCAGTATAAGACGGCGGCTGGTTGGGGAGCAATACAACACTATAAGTTGCAGATTGATACAGCTCCACCAGAAAATCTAACCGTAACCAATCTTGGTGATAATGTTTTTGGTTTTACCGCTTTTGATAGTGCCTCTGGGATTAAGCAGTATGAAGTAGTAGTTGATGGAGGGGAATCAATTTCGATTGATGGTAATCGACCGTTATATAAATTTACTGGTCTTATGGTTGGTGAGCATAGTGTCACCATTCGGGCTATCGACCAGGCTGGTAATATCTTGTCTCGTACTGAGACAATCACGATTACTGAGATTCCCTTGACTACAACTAAAGATACTTCTCAGGAAACACCAATCCGGTCACTTTTTGGCGATACGATGACCTTAAGTACCAGTGTCGTGGTGGCGACAGTGCTTGTAATTGTCATACCGAGCTTGATACTGCTTTTGCTCACGGGACTCCTTTTGCTCTGGAGTTGGCGTACGTTTAGTGGTTTCAAAAAACGACTGCATACCGAAATCACCGAAGCACGTATGATGGTACATAAGTCGTTTACGCTCCTTAAGGCGGATCTTGAAGTTGATATTGAATCCCTCGAAAAGGCTAGTAAAAAGCGCAAACTGACCCGTGAGGAAATAAAAATCCTCAAACGCCTCCAAGCTAATATTGCGGTCAGTGAATCACTGATTACAAAGGAAGTCGTAGATATCGAGGTCGCGGCAGACAGGTAATCCGGCAGGTGTTATACTTTTTGGTATATGCATTTCACAAAATTATTTGACTACAGTGAACCACGGGTAGCGGCGGTTACTATTCTCTCAATTGCGCTCGGACTGATGGTCTGGTACGGCGGGCAGGTACTTTACGATATCAAGCTCGCGAGTGACACCATTGAAGTAACTGGCTCGGCCAAAGAGGCGGTGGTGGCTGATACCGGGCGTCTTATCATCAATCTTGAAGCCAAGACGGGACTAATTGATCAGCAGGTTGGGGTCGAACGTCTCGGTCAGGCGGTCGATAGAGTGACTGCGTATTTGACTAAAGAAGGTCACACCGATTTTGAAACACCAGCCGGGAACATTAGTGCCACCTACTACTACCCACAAAATGCTGAGGCGGTGCAGACTGGGTATACCATTAACCGCAGTGTTATCGTACGGGGGAGTGACGTCACAAAGCTCACTGCACTCGCAAACGACCTCAGTCCACTAAATGGCGACGGCTATGTGGTGACCACCGGTGGACTTGAACTCACCTACAGCAAGCTTGATGAGATGCGGGTGAAGCTCCTCTCTGATGCCATCAAAGACGCAACTGCTCGTGCCGAAGCTATTGCCTCGGAGTCTGGCCGAGAGGTTGGGACACTCCGTAATGCCGTTGGTGGCGTGGTCCAGGTGTTACCTCAAGGTGGGGTAGATATTAGTGACTACGGTTCATACGATACTGGATCTCTAAACAAAGAAGTGATGGTCACTACCCGTGCCACCTTTAGCCTCGAGTAATCTACTCCTACCGGCATTTTGAAAATCCTCGCGGTTTGTAAAAAACGTGCTAGCATACTTGCTATATGGAGACGGTACACAACCGAGTCAACGAATATCGCACCAAGTCAGCCATGACCCAAGAAGAATTGGCCGTGGCGCTTGGTGTGACACGACAGACCATCATATCAATCGAGAAGGGGAACTACACTCCATCGGTATTACTCGCGCTCAAGATTGCTCGCGTCTTTGACGTGACCGTCGAAGATATCTTTACCATCACATAATATGCATAAATCATTTTTGTTCACGGCACTCGCTCTTGTTATCACTTTCTTCCTTTTAGCGTTGGCAGATTTTATTCCATTTTGGATGCCAATGATGGGCGAGATGGTAGCGCTCGTGATGGTGACGGTCCTCCTCCTCATTTGGGCAGGACTCATTGTGTCTGAGACAGCCAATGATGAGCGGGAAGTGAATATCAAATCCCAGTCGGGGCGGGTTGCCTATGTAGCGGGCATGTTGGTGTTGATGTTAGCACTCGTGTTACAAGGTCTTGCCCATGCAATTGATCCATGGATACCGGTGGTACTCGCGGTCATGGTCTCTACAAAGCTCCTCGCCCGACTCTACCTCGATCGGCAGTAATCCCCAAAGCACATGTATAGTCGACTTTACATTTATGTAAAGTCGACTATACTATACCCATAATCAATTATTTGGTATTTATTTATGCAAAAAACAGTTTTAGGATTTGTAGTAGCGGGAGTGGTGCTCGTAGGTGGATGGTATGCATTGTCTATGGGTGGTAGTAATGAAGCCAACATGACCGCAGAGAAAGCGGCCATGGAAAAGGCGGCGATGGAGGAAAAGGCAATGATGGAACAAAAAGCCATGGAGGAAAAGGCAATGATGGAAAAGGACGCAATGAATAAAGGTGGCGAGATGATGAAAGATGACGCAATGATGAAGGACGACACGATGATGAAAGATGAAGCTATGATGAAAAAAGAAGATCAGGCCATGTCAGGCGATGATGCCATGATGAAGAAGACTGGCGTCTATGCACCGTACGAAGCAGGGAAGCTTGCTATGGCGAACACGGGAGACGTTGTTCTATTCTTTAAGGCCTCATGGTGCCCAAGTTGTCGTGCCCTTGATAGTAATATCAAGGCGAACCTTGATGCTATTCCAGCCGGACTCACTATCCTCGAAGTTGACTACGATAACTCAGCGGCTATGAAGCAGCAGTATGGCGTCACGACACAGCATACCCTGGTACAGGTTGATGCCAGTGGCAAACTTATCAAGAAGTGGAGTGGCGGTTCAACTATTGCGAGTATTGCTGCGCAGGTTCAGTAATCCATGTCGTTACTTTTAATTTCATTTTTAGCTGGGGTGCTCACCGTGTTGGCACCGTGCATCTTACCACTCTTACCAGTGGTAATTGGTGCAAGTGAACCTGGCATGCGAGGACTTTCACGTCGCTCAATCATCGTGATTGGAACGTTGGGATTATCTATCGTTGCCTTTACCTTACTGCTTAAGGTCTCAACACTACTTATCACTATCCCTACGAGTTTTTGGACAGGTTTCTCTGGTGGTGTGTTGGTACTACTGGGATTGACGTTGGCATTTCCAACATTGTGGGGTCGTATTCCGCTGGTAGCAAAACTTTCACGAGCCAGTAACCGTGCTGTCGGTCAGGGGTATCAAAAGAATAGCGTCTCGGGTGATGTCATGATGGGTTTGGCGCTTGGTCCGGTTTTCTCGACCTGTAGCCCGACGTACCTCTACATTATTGCCACGGTACTACCTGCCACATTGGGTGTTGGACTATTGTATCTCGGGGCATTTGTATTAGGTCTAATTCTCGTGCTGCTGCTTATTGCGTACTTTGGGCAGCAGCTCATCAATAAGATATTGGGTCATTTTGCTACCGCTTCGATGATCAAGCGCGCGTTGGGCATACTCTTGATTCTTGTAGGTTTAGCGGTTGTCTCTGGTGTCGACAAAATGATTGAGTCGAAGATTCTTGATAGCGGCTATGGTGCAACAATTCAATTCGAAGAGGGTTTGCTTGAGCAATTTGCCCCTTTGGCACCAAAAGATACAGCGCTTCAGGAATCGACCGATATACCGCCCGTACCTACCCGTACAAAAGTAACCGATGGTACTCCAGCAACGGCACTTTTAGCCAATGGCTGCTTTTGGTGTGTCGAACATGATCTCGAAAAAGTACCTGGAGTGATTACCGTTATTTCGGGTTTTGCGGGAGGGAAATCTATTGATCCCACTTATGACGATTATAATCAAGGTGGACATCGTGAGGTAGTCGAAGTGACGTATGACCCGACGGTCGTATCGTACGCAAACCTCGTTGAGCACATCCTTAAACACGGTGACCCGACTGATGGCGAAGGCTCGTTTTATGATCGGGGAGCAGCGTATGCGCCGGCTGTGTACTACATCACTGAAGAAGAAAAAGTCACAGCTGCGGCTGTAATAGAAGCCGTTGATGCGTCTGGTAAGTTCGCATCTCCAATCGTTGTTCCAGTCTTGCCTCGCCCAATGTTTTATGCCGCTGAGGAGTATCACCAAGATTACGCCAAGAAAAACCCGGTTCGGTATAATTACTACCGAGCAGCGTCTGGTCGGACGAAGTTTTATCAAAGTGTCTGGGGAAGTAGTGCCGATACGTTTGAGTTTTCCGCCACATCTCAAGAAACTGTAAAAAATAATTCTATGCAAACACCATTTACTGCTGATAGCTGGAACAATTATGTAAAGCCAAGTGAGGAGGTCTTGCGTCAGCAGTTATCCGAGGTGTCATACCGGGTAACACAGGAAGATAGTACTGAGCGTTCGAATACTAGCGAGCTTGATAAAAACTATGAGCCAGGTATTTATGTAGACATCGTATCCGGTGAACCCCTATACACATCAAAGGACAAATTCAATTCAGGGACGGGTTGGCCATCATTTGTGAAGCCCTTGAGTGCTGAGGTAGTGACACTCCATGAAGACAAAAAACTATTCTCGACACGGACCGAGGTGCGTTCCCGTTTTGCAGACTCACACCTTGGACATGTCTTCCCAGACGGACCGGCTGATCGTGGGGGAATGCGGTACTGCATGAATGGTGCTGCCCTGCGATTCATTCCGCAGACTGAGATGGAAGCAGCCGGTTACGGGTTATGGCTGTCTGCCGTATAATAGCAATATGAAAGATATATTTAAGATTTCGAGTCTGCCGGTCCTCGTGGCGTCACTCTGTTGTCTCTCGCCGGTGATTTTGGTATTGCTGGGCGTGGCAAGCGCAAGCTTTGCTTCATCACTCGCTGACACACTGTACGGAGATTATAAGTGGGTGTTTCGTGGGGTTGGTCTATTGGCACTCCTTGGGTCGCTCTACTACTACCTGACACGGAAGAAAGGTATTTGTACTATTGATGAAGCAAAACGGCGGCGGAACGAAATCATTAATTACCTCGCTCTTACCCTCATTGTTGGCGTGCTTGGCTACCTATTCTTTTTGTATGTCGTCGTACACTATATTGGTGTCTGGCTTTCGCTGTGGAAGTAGGTTACGCTAACGCGTATGGAAAAGAAATTTGTGATTCGGTGCCGTGGCATCATCTTGGATAAAGGGGAACTCCTCGTTGTTGAACATGTTGGTAAAGAAGGTGTGATTGTGTTGCCTGGTGGACATCTGGAATGGGGTGAAGATATACAGGCGGGACTTGTCCGGGAACTGGAAGAAGAGCTGGGCGTAACACCTGTAGTTGGCTCGCTTCTCTATATTCATAATTACACGCAAGAAAATGACAAACATGCAGTCGAGTTTTTCTTTGCGGTTCTCAATGCTGCGGATTTCCGTAACCTCGGTGAATCACCAACTCATGCTCACGAATTAGCGGTGGTGGATTGGGTACATACTCACGATACGCGAATCATGAAACCAGCGGGAGTCTGGATAGATTTTGTGGCTGGTAAACTCGGTCAGGCTGGTTTGCAGTATCTCGTAGATGGTGTGGCAAAGTAGCGCTTGTGCCGACAACGGGGTGATTTTGTATTTTTTGTATTTGTGGTCAAGTGTTTAGCTTTTCGTGACTGATACGTGAATTGTGCACAGAACGGTCAGCATTTTTGCGAAGCTTACCCGAGTCGAGGCTATACTAAAAGTATTAGCTATAAGTAAAAAACATGAATAAAACCTACAGTTTTATGGTGTTGTTGCTATTAGGATTTGGTGCGAGCGTTGAGGCGGCTACTACAACTAGTTTATATCCATCAGGTGATGGTGTGCATACTGCTTGGACACCATCAACTGCGGGTACACATGCAGTACTTGTTGATGAATCAACCTGTAACGGAACCACTGATTATGTATCTGAAACAACAGTTGGTGACCGAGATTCATATACTGTCTCGCTCGCGAGTGTGCCGGCTGGTGCGGTGATTACAAATATTGCCGTAACGCCATGCGCATCACGAAATTCTACAGGAGCTGGAAGTGCAACCCTTAATGTCTTTTACCGTTTTGATGGGGTTCAGAGCGCTGATGCCGGAGCCTACAGTCTCCCAACCGGTACTACACCAAGTGTGCGTGCCACCACAAACTTTGGCTCACTTGCCCTTACAAAAACAGCAAGTAGCGCTCTTGAAGTAGGAGTTGTCTACAGTGCTGGAACTAAGGGAGTTCGTGTTAGTAACGTGGCAACTGTCATTACCTACACCGCAGTTCCAAATGCTCCAACCAATCTCTTTGCGGTAGCTTCAAGTACTGGAACCAGTAGTTTTGCAGCCCTTTTCTGGACTGATAATTCAAGTGATGAAACTGGTTTTAAGGTTGAGCGTAGTCTTGATGGGGTGAACTTCAGTCTATTGACCACTCGTACAGTGGCAAACTACAATGACTTTGCAGTCAGTGCAGGTAACACCTATTACTACCGCATTACTGCCTACAACACAGTAGGTAACTCTGCGTATACCACAGTGAAGTCAGTAACGTTCTAAGGAACGATCAAACAACACAAAAACCGCCCGAAGGCGGTTTTTGTGTTGTTTATTATTTACTTTAAATGAACTTTGATACCAGCCACGTGCGCTTCATAGGTAGCATTGCAGTAGAAGGTGCCATCGTCAGTGTGGTAGTAGAAAAGGCAGTCAGTCTCGCGAGGATTGAGAGCGGCGATAATGGCATCAATAGAAGGGTTGGCAATGGGGGTGGGTGGCAGTCCTTTGTTTTGGTAGGTGTTGTATGGTGACTTGATGAACTTGTCTTGGGCGCGGGGAACTGGCCAGTAGCGTCCACCAGCTGCGGCACTTTGTTCGCCTCGTGCGTATTGGAGAGTGGCGTCAATTTGCAGTTTCATATCAATGAATAAGCGGTTCCAAATGACTCCGGAGATATAGCGCATATCATCAAAATCGTAGGCCTCACGTTCGATGAGGGAGGCGATGATAAGCGCGTCCTTGAGCGGAAGGGTCTTTGCCACCTTGTCGGTGTAGCGAGTGCGTACCTCGGCATTAAAGCGATCAGCGACCGCAACCGCTACTTCCTCAGGTCCGGCATCGCTCACGACAATATAGCGTCCGGGATAGAGCTTACCGTCTTTAATGGCCGGAACTTCGTCCATCAGTCGTTCCGTAAATATACCTTTTTCCTCGGCGGTCCAGCGAAGAATACGAGAGAAGTTTTTGGCAATTTCCTCGTGCCGTTCGCCAGACTGGATAATAAGGATGCGGGTGGCTGGAGTAGCCAGATTCTGGTACCAATCATGTTCAGTGAGTTTGGCTAAGGCCCGATCAAACCAGCTATCCCCGATAGCTGGTTTGGTATGATTACTCGCAACAAAGGCTGACATGTAGGCGTCAACATCGGGATTTTCCTCAATTATTTTGGCATCAGGATTAACACCGACCGGGAGCGGTGGTAGGGTGGTGTCAGTCGCTGCGATCGTCGCTTCAGTGTTTGAGAGCGCTGCGGTCTTTTGCGTAAGGAGGGCTATCAAAGCCATACCCGCGAGAGTACAGAGAAAAGTACTCGTCCACATAAAAAGACGAAGGTAATTTCGGGATCGACGTTTTGGGGTGGACGGTATAAAGACGGTCATACAGGGTAACAACATATATATGATACCAGATGCTTTGGGAGCATTTCTGCTATACTAGGGATTATATGGAATCAAAGAAACGATCGCTCCTAGCTGGCGCATTATTGTTTATTGGTATCACGGCAGTAGTTTTGGTAGTGGTCAATCTAGTACGGCTCTTTACGGCTATGCCAACCAAGTCTGAGGTCATTAACTTCGCCAGTGAGATGACGAACTCAGCCACCGATGCGAGTATTGAGGCGGTTGGTTCGCTCGTGCCTGATAGTAACGTTCCGACAAAAGCCACGGACGACACAACGATGGTACCGGCTACCACTCCTACGGTAGAGGCAGATTGGTTGAGTCCTGAGCAGCGCCGAACTCTGTCCAAGTTGGGAATTGATGAGTCGAGGCTTCCGTCCACCCTGACGCCAGAGCTCGAAGCCTGTTTTGTGGAAGCTATTGGCGAAGAGCGCGTTCAAGCGATTAAAGTCGGGGATTCGCCGACCGTAGTTGAAGGTATGAAGGCAGTAACTTGCCTATAGTTGTGGCTGTGATAGGCTAGCTAATCTCATGCAAAAAGAACTTGTTTATATCTACGGAAAGCACGCCATTGATGAAGCTTTGAGCTTTCGCCCTGACCTCATTTCCGAACTGTACGTAGCTGCAGATTTTAGTGATGCCAAACTTCTGGCCAAATTTGAGCGAGTCAAAGTGGCGCCAAAGCTCCTTAATGAAAAACGTTTACCCGGCGGACTTCGTAGCGATGCAGTGCATCAAGGGGTAATTGCTGGCGTGTTTGTAGCGGGACTTTTAACTGAATACAAGCGCTTTATGGACACGCTGACCCTAACTCCTGATACCGCGATACTGGTACTCGGTGAAGTACAAGACCCACACAATGTAGGAGCCGTCATACGTTCTGCTGCCGCTTGTGGTTTTGCCGCGGTGATGATCCCGCCACATAATCAGGCTCCACTCACCGGTACGGTGGTGAAAGTGTCAGCTGGTATGGCCTTTCGTATTCCGATTGTGGAAATTCGCAATGTAAATGCTACCTTAACTGACCTCAAAAAGCGGGGTGCCTGGGTCTATGGTCTCGCTGGGGAAGCTGGATCAGTACCACTGCCGACCGAACGCTTCACAAAGCCGTCAGTCTTTGTGCTTGGCAACGAAGGACATGGTCTTCGTCAAAAGACCCGTGAAGCCTGCGACACGCTTTTGTCTATTCCGATGCATCCCCGCTGTGAATCCCTCAATGCGGCTGCATCAGCAGCGATTGTTATGTATGCCTGGAGTACTGAACATGGGGGAGCGCTGCAACCTTCATAAAAAGCTGTGGTATACTAACGGCGTTATTACAGAGGCGAAGCGCCTTTTGTGATCACGCTTATTTGTTTGTTACATTAGACTATGCAAGAACCTACGAACACGTCTACACCACAGCCAACATCGGCTGATTCTACAAAGACATCTTCTACTACCGAAACCACTGTTGCTACTACTGAAACTGTTTCTTCGCCAGAGGCCACACCAGTGACTGTTTCTACCGATATCCCAACGGTTGCTGATACTCCAGTATCAGAAGTAATCACCACCACTCCGCCGGTTGTGGCGGCTACTAGCGCACATCGTCAGGTCTTGAAGCAATACGGTATTGCCTTTTTAATTGTGGCTATCATGGGTGGTGCCTTGTGGTACCTCCTCGAAAAGCAGGGGCGCGTACAAACTGGCGTCTTTGCTAAAATTACCGCACTGGTTCGTCCTGAACCAGCCGCCGTAAAGGTCAATGGTGAAAAAATCGCCCAGTCTCTCTATCAAAAAAACTACGAACAGCTGGCTCTCCAAGCGGCCTCGCAAGGTGCCGATGCAACTGATCCTGCCACTGCTGAACAAATTAAAAAGCAAGCAATTGATGTGCTTGTTAATAGTGCACTGTTGAAGCAGGCGGCGCACAAAGCTGGTATAGTAGTGACTCCAGAACAGATCACCGAACGCTATCAAGGTATTGTTGAAGCGCAAGGTGGTGAAGAAGCCCTTGTTGCGCGTATGGCAGAACTGAAGATCACCAAAGATGGGCTCATGAAAGATATCGAGGATGAAATCCTCATCCAGACTCACCTTGATACCGCCGTTGATATCAAGAGTATTGAAATAACCAAAGAAGAAGTAGATGCGTTTTACAAGAGTGTGACGAGCAACCCAGAGGTAAAGGTGCCTCCGCTTGAAGAAGTGCGTGATCAAGTAGAACAGGAGATTCGCTACGGTAAGCAGCAGGAACTCATTGGGGAATATATTGAGACACTCAAAAAAGATGCTGAGGTAGAAGTACTCATCTAACACACTCATGAATGAGGTAGCGACATACGCCAAACAAGTAACCTACCGTCCCGAAGAACGAGTAGCGCTTTTACGGAGCCTTTCGGTAGGTGAGCAGAGTGTTATCTTACAATCGGTTTCGGCGTATGTGCAGCAACAGGTCTTGCGCGAACTAACAGATCATGAGGTGGTTGATATTCTTGACCACATGGACTTGCAAGCCGCCCAGCGCCTCGTCATGCGTATCAAAGATACTAAACGTCGGGAGAAGATCGTCGCTGCGCTCAAGGCCGATATCAAAGACAAAGTTGAATTCTTTCTGCGCTTTCATCCCAAAGCCTCGTTTTCACTAGTCCACTTCAACTACGTCTTTATTCCAGAATTAACTTCAATTGCAGAAGCAGGGGACATTATTGAAACGCATTATGAAGAAACCGGCAAATTCCCTGAGATACTCGTCCATGATGCCGGGGTATTAAAAGGCGAAGTACCACTTGGAGTACTAGTGAAGGAGCGGAGTAACTTAGCTTTGAGTAAATTTGTGTTACCGGTGACGACGATTTCATTTCAAGCCGAAGTGAATGAGATCATGGGGGCCATTACAGGCTCTGGCAAACGGAAAGTGGTCGTTCTTGATAATGATGAGAGTGTACTGGGGATTATCTATGCAGACGATGCCCTCGATCTCTTTGGTCACATGCCAGCGGAATCCCTCTACTCCTTTACCGGGGTGGTCAGTAGTGAACGGCCATTCGACGCGGCGATGATGAAGTTTAAAAACCGGATTCCGTGGTTGATTGTGAACCTGGTGACTGCTTTTATGGCCGGTGGTGTCGTCTTGGCATTTAATGACACAATTGATAAGCTCGCGCTTCTCGCTGTTTATATGCCAATAGTGGCTGGTATGGGTGGCAATGCCTCGAGTCAGACCTTTGCCGTGACAATGCGGGGGATTACCTTGGGTACTATCTCACTTGAAAATGCACTACCCGCAATTAAACGTGAACTTATCGGAAGCTTCTAT
>CALMKR010000204.1 GCA_937867625.1 uncultured bacterium
TTTACTTTAATTGAGCTTTTGGTTGTGATTGGTGTGATCGCCATTTTGGCCTCGATTGTTGTGGTAGCGCTTAATCCCGCCCGACAATTCGCCCAGGCGCGGAATACTGAGCGGGAGGCGCATGTGACCACTATCCTTGATGCGATTGGTCAAAATGTTGTCGACAACCAAGGCATCTTTACCTGTAGTGGTGTGACAGTCCCGAGTAGCGCTGACGCTATTGGTACCGGTAGTGGGAATGTGGACTTGGCGTCTTGTCTCGTGCCAACTTATATCCCAACGGCTATCCCAGTCGATAGTGACGGAGGAACAGCGGCTGATACGGGCTATACCGTCGCAGTTGATAGTAATGGCCGCTTTACCGTCTGTGCGCCACAGCACGCCGAGCCGGCAATTGCCGGGAGTGCGGCCTACTGTTTGACACGATAATTGAATCATCGTCTGATGACGACGGGGAATGTAACGTTTTAAGGTGTCTTCGCCATATATACTGTAGAGGAGTTACAAAATAACCAACGTATATGAAAAAGATGCCTTTCTATTTACTCGTATTGCCACTCATGATGACCCTCATCATGGCGCCGGCGCTGGCTTCAGCCAAGCATGGTGATGATGATTGGGATGATGACAATGATGATAGTAGTAGTGCACTTGAAATCGAAGCGGATATCTTTAGTGATATCACTATCGTAAAGGTAGAGCAGAATGACAAGAAGACTTCGTTTACGACCGACGCTGATACTCGCGACGAAGTAGTCGATGCCATCCTCGCTCGCTACGATCTCTCTGAATCAGAAGTCGAGGCGGTACTTGATCTCGAAGAAGAAGATCGTGCCAGTCGCCCGAAAGATCTCGGCAAGTTTAACCGCGATATGAAGAAGGAGATGAAGCAGGAGTGGAAGAAAGACAAAAAGGATAAGAAGTGGTGGGGTAACCACAGTTCAACCACCCCAAAGACCTGTTCTGACGATGATACTACCCTCAACATCGAAGCTGATGTCTTCACCGACAAGACTATCGTCAAAGTAGAATTTGTTAACGCTAAAGATGAGGTATTCACGACCAGCGCGACGACAAGTAACGATATTGTGACTGCAATTGCGAATCGTTATAGTTCGCTCTCGACGAGCACAATCGAGTCGGCGCTTGATATCGACATCGAAGACCGAGTGAGTCGCGCGACTGACCTTATCGTCGATAATGACTGCAAGGTTGGTACCAAGGCAACAACAACCAGTTCTACTGTGAACGAAGCCAAGCTCACTGAGCTTCGTAATCGTATCGCTGAGCTTCAGACGATGCTCGACCGTCTCATTAGTCTCCTTCGTGGAAACTAGTTGATACACCCATATACACACACGATCAAACAAAAGACCCTGGCGGTGGGGTCTTTTGTTTGGTTTTGCTCGCCTTTAGCAGTGGTATAATAACCCCCTATGTACAAAACATTTTTTGCGTTCCTTTTTCTATTCGTATGTCTGGCGAGCTACTCACCAGCACAGGCAGCTGAATCAGTGGCTTCAACTACGGCGAGCACAACCAAGCTCACCCCAGTCGAAATCGAAGCCAAAGTCCGCGCCGCTTTTGCTGATGTGCCGGTGATGATTGAAATCGCCAAGTGCGAGTCGAAGTTCCGCCAGTTCACAGACGCGGGTAATGTCTTCTATGGCGGGGTAGGTGGTGGGATGATAGGTGTGTTTCAATTGTATGAATCGATTCACCAGCCTGTCGCTGCCGTGCTAGGCTATGATCTGGCTACGGTGGAGGGGAATATCACCTATGCGCGGCATCTCTACAAAGAACAGGGTGTTACTCCGTGGCAATCGTGTGTGCCTACTGCACAGGTCACTGATGCTAATACGCAAAAGCGGATAGAGATCATGAAGCAGATTATTGGACTGCTGCAGCAGCTTCTCGCCATGAAGTTGGCTGAGGAGGGGAGATAAACAAAAGTAAAGATCCCTCACGAGCGTGAGGGATCTTTACTTGCTTATGCTAAATTTGATCTTAATTGCGGCCTTTTTTGGCTGCCTTCTTCTCAAGCATTTCCTGCTTCTTGGCGAGACGCTTTGGAGACTTGTACGGTCGTGGCTTGGTGTTCTTCTTTGGGCTTAATGCGATGATTCGTGTCATATGGGCGCTATTATACAGTAATTTTCGATTTTGGTAAGGGGGATTGGATGGGTGAGTTTGGTTGTTATGCGATAAGTCACCATGCCAGGATTCGGTCACCAGTCACTAACTAAAATTGTTCGTTTCACTCCAATTCTAGTAAGTGCTGTCGACCCCGCCTTGCTGGTTCGCAAAGCTCACATGGTTGCGGCCTTCGAATAAGATTCGAACCTTACAGGTTCAGTACACCTTGTCGCTGTTTTGTTTCCTGTCGTCACAAAATAGCTGGCAAGGTTTTCGAATCCTGGACGAAAGTGCCCCCAGCACTTTCTTCGCGGAGCAAATGAAAAGACACCCCAATTTGGGGTGTCTTTTCATTTGCTCCG
This sequence comes from uncultured bacterium, assembly GCA_937867625.1. GTDB lineage: Bacteria > Patescibacteriota > Minisyncoccia > Phycocordibacterales > UBA918 > OLB19. Next base: position 2,499 of record CALMKR010000204.1, read on the forward strand.
CGACCAGGATTCGAACCTGGAACCAACTCCTTACACGTATCCTCTAATTCCTTAAAGGGGTGGACTATATCATCATCCGACGCATGTGCGTTGAGGATGGAATGCGCTTCGACGAACACTTTGTTCGGCTACTCCCCGAAGGGATAGTCTCTGAACCTTCAACATCAATTAAGATGAAGCTTGGCTGCTGATTACCCGCGTCTACACGTTAGGGCTTCCAGCAATTCACATTCTTTTCATTCCTGAGTTACCTCAGGAAGCTGCGTAACACCGCCATGTACTTCTCGATGACAATTCGCACAAAGTAGGACACATTTGTCTGCTTCAGCTTTGGTTTTTTCCCAAGAGCGTGTCAGGCCATCAGTTGATAGTCCGAAGGCTTTGGGAGAGTCACCAGTGTGATGCAAATCAAACGCACCAAAGTAACGATTGTAGCCACAGATGATACACTTACCGCCCTTGTACTCTACAAGCATTTCCTTCACTTTGCGTCGCCGTTTGGCAACTGCTTGTTTGTTGTACTCAGCTCGGTCAGCGTA
>CALMKR010000205.1 GCA_937867625.1 uncultured bacterium
GTCGTCGCCACTACCGCTAGAGCCACGAGTACCCGCCCTAATCCCGCACGCCCACCGATACCAACTGGCCCACTCCAGGATCAACCGGCGCGCCCAGCTACGTATGTTGAAATCACCACCGGTTGTAATGTGAACCTTGGTGAGACTTGTATGCGTGCGTATGCGGCTCCGTCGAGTTCCAGCACCGAGCGGGCCAAGCTGCGTATTGGTGCCGTCCTTTATGTCAAAGATACCGTCACTGCCGCCGATGGCACCCGTTGGTACCAAATTGATTTCCCGGAGACGCTTCGCTATCCTGAACGCCTCACTCTCCCGTGGTATATACCTGAAACAGCTGGGACAATTATTAAGACTACAGGGCCCCAAGAACTCACCACAAGTACACCAACCACCACGAAGCGACTCCTTGTCGATCGCAGCGACCAGGTCCTCTATGCGTTTCTAGGCGACGAACTCGTCCGCACCTTCACGGTATCAACTGGACGCGAACTTACTCCAACACCCCGCGGCATCTTTACCGTCTTTCGCAAAACTCCCTCCCGTTATATGCAAGGTCCCATTCCCGGCATCTCGACCAACACCTACGACCTCCCCGGCGTCCCGTGGAATCTCTACTTCACCGAACAGGGTGCCGTGGTCCATGGCGCCTACTGGCACAATGGCTTTGGGGGCCCGTATAGTAATGGTTGTGTGAATGTGAAGCCGAGTGAAGCGAAGGAGTTGTATGAGTGGGCTGAACTTGGCATGACAGTCACCGTCCAAGACTAAGTCCGCCCCTAACCCCACATCTTCTTTGTTATCTTCGTCGCAAAAACATTCAACGTACATCCAAGTACGCCTCATATTTCTGCTCCTCGACGCCTCGAATCTGCAGGATTATTGGCTAGACTTGTTAACTGAGCTTAATACCGTGTTACGTATATAAAGTTGATTCGTAGTATTGGTATAGACGGCCTTCGTCTGTATTAACAACTTGCGAACCAAAACTATTTTATGAAATCATTTTTATTTTTAATCCCGCTGTTAGTAGTCTTTATTGGTACCCTTCCTACCCCGTCACACGCTCTCTCCTGTGTTGAAACTGGGCAGTACCTCGATATGGTTATCGGCAAAGACGACACCATGATTGTGACCGCCACTGTCCAAAAGACCGTCACCGAAAAAGACTACACTGCTGAGGTCGTGACTGTCACCGATGCGCTCCAGGGCTATGTCGAGCAGGAAGCCTTCCTCTACCACCAAAAGGACGAGACCTGGAACTACCTCTGCAATCAGGGTCCGGTCGGCAACGGCAAATCAGCTATGTATGTGGTCACTCGTAATGATGCGGGCCAGTATTGGGTCAGCCAGACGCTAGACCCGAAGAGTGACCTCGCCAAGGATGTCGTGAAGAAAATCGCTTACAAAAAAGTCGAAGGTGAAGTATTCGACTTTAGCGCGACTGATCGCCAGAACCAGATCATGACCATCATCATGGATCTTTTGAAGCAGATTGGTATTCTCCTCAAGGAACATAGCTACTGGGCAACGAAGTAGCCTCACGCAACACCACACAAAACACCCCAATCGATTGGGGTGTTTTGTTTTATTTATTTCAAATATTAAAAAGGTGTGCGGGAGCTAGATGTCCCCGCCTCACGCTCGAATGTCACCGGACGGCCGAATCGTCATAAAGAACATCAGGACGATCTTGTCATCAACAACTACAGGTACGTACCCGTAGTTTATCTGATCACCTCTAACCAGGATGACAAATTTTTGAATCGATTCATCCGGTACGGTAGTTTTTTCCAACTCGACACACCCAGGCGAATACTCTACCCACGCTTTTGCGAGCGAAAATCCACCCTCGACGTAGTATTGGACAGCCTTCTCGATATCCGAAATGGTTTCGCAAACTAGAGGTTCATCGACGATGACGGGGCTGTCTTCAGCTTGCGCTCCTGCACCCATCCCAGAGAGTGTAATCAGTCCGATCAGTAGTAGACGATTAGTCCCTCCTTTTTTCTTTGGCTATCATACCGCAAAAAAATAAAAAGGTATAGGGGGACGCTCTCATGTCAAAAGATAACTCTCAAAGTAGATGGCGTGGCAGGTGTAGCCACCCGGATTCTTCTCAAGATAGTCCTGATGGTAGTCCTCCGCTGGCCAGAATTCACCTCGTGGTTCGAGCGTGGTCACCACTGGGTCGGCCCAGCGTTCGGATTCGTTCACGACATCAATCATGAACTTGGCGTCAGCCAGTTCGGTCTCGTCGGCATAAAATATCGCCGACCGGTACGACGTCCCTTTGTCATTCCCTTGCTGATTGAGGGTCGTTGGATTATGAATCTGAAAAAAGAAATCAAGCACCCGTCGGTATGAAAGTACGTCATCATCGTAGGTAATCAATACAGCTTCCGCATGCCCCGAGTGAAACTCGTACGTTGGGTTTTCGTTCTTCCCTCCGGTGTACCCAACTTCGGTATCAAGCACGCCGGGGAGCGTGCGGATTAAATCTTCCAAACCCCAAAAGCAACCTCCGGCTAAAAGTGCAGTTTTTGTCATATAAACAAGTATAACAAATTCTTACTGTCTAGGACTCGAACTTTTAAAGGAAATGATATACTACCCACATATGCTTAATCTGTTACCTTTGTTGCCGGTTATCAATCTCGTGGTGGCGCTTGGGAGTCTTGGACTACTCGCTGCTACACTCCTTCTTCTCTATACCCTTCGGTTTCGGCCGACGTGGCTGGTACAAGTAAAGACTAATTGGCTTTGGCTCCTTATTATTGGTATGTCGGTCGGAGGGGTTGTGCTCTCACTCCTCTACTCTGAGATTTTCCTCTTTGTACCGTGTTCACTGTGCTGGCTGCAGCGTATTGCGCTCTACCCGCAGGCACTCATGGCTATCATGGCGTATCGTCGTGGCGACACGGTTCATTTCCCACTCTATGGTATGGCACTTTCAATTGCCGGCATGGCAGTCGCCACCTATCAGTACATCTACCAGATGTTACCAGCCGAAACGCGCGACGGTATCATGCCCTGCCTC
>CALMKR010000206.1 GCA_937867625.1 uncultured bacterium
GTACAAAATTGATCCAACTGAGAGTATTGTAAAGCGTATTGCTCGTTTTCATCTTACCTTTGAACATATTCATCCATTTTGTGATGGTAATGGAAGAATTGGACGAGTCTTAAACAATTTTCTCTTGTTAAAAGAAGACTACGTACCGATTAACATTGCTTTTACTAATAGAGCCGAATATTACCAAGCCTTTAAAGAATTTGATGCCAATGGCGACACCCTCACCATGGAGTATATTGTTGGTTATGCTATATCAAATAGTTACCATAAGCGGCTTGCGTACATGGAAGGTAAAAAAAATGTTCCATTGTCTGTTTATGCCAAACAGGTCAAGCAATCATTGTCTAATCTATTAAATAAAGCTCATCGGCAAACCATACCTGCCTTTCAGGAAAAAGGTGTTTGGAAAATCGGCGTGTAGTCTTTGGGTTACAACTGAATCTAGGTATGAATAAACAGGAGCGAGATTTTGTCCAATCGGTGTGGCAGTTCTATCAGGTCAATGGGCGGCATACACTGCTGTGGCGGCAGATCAAAGACCCGTACCGGATACTCGTGTCTGAGGTGATGTTGCAGCAGACACAGGTAGATCGGGTGATACCGAAGTATCAGGAGTTCCTCGCTGCCTTTCCGACCTTTGGAGCACTCGCCGAGGCACCGCTCGGAGCCGTACTCGGGCACTGGCAGGGCCTCGGGTACAACCGGCGGGCAAAGATGCTCCATGAGTGCGCGAAGGCCGTGGTGCGCGATTATGGTGGTAGGCTGCCGAAAGACGAGGCGAAGCTACGAGTACTCCCGGGGATTGGGCCGTATACGGCCCGGGCGGTATTGGCCTTCGCCTTTGGTATTGCTTTGCCACTGATCGAAACCAACGTGCGCACCGTGTACATCCACCACTTTTTCCGCGATGAGACTGATGTCACCGATGCAATGCTCCTACCGTATATCGAGCGAACTCTAACGCAGGATAATCCTCGTGCATGGTACTACGCGCTCATGGACTATGGGTCACATCTCAAGCGAACAGTTGGGAACAATATTTCGAAGAGTAAACATTATACGAAGCAGTCTACCTTCAAAGGGAGCGATAGGCAGATTCGTGGTGCGATTATTCGCCAGCTCACTGCACTTGGTAGTCTTTCATACAAGAAACTTTTGGTCGCTGTACCATTTGATGAACTCCGTGTTGTGGCGCAATTGGAACGACTTATTGAAGAGGGAATGGTCATCAAATATGGTCGTTCGTACCAATTACCAAACTAAACCTTTCGATCAATCGAAAGGTTTTGAATTTTGCGCCGTGTCTCAGGTTGTACAAAATACTCCGTTTAAATGGGGTATTTTGCTAACGGTAGGGGATGAACACAAACTATTTAGTATCCACCAAATACCTAGGAATGAATACACCGAGAGTCAGAATAAATCCACCAATAATAAAGAAGAGTTCAAATGAGAAGAGAGCGAGGCAAATAGCACCGAGAATTGCTCCAACGACGTTTGCTGCAGGGCGGAGGAGACGGAACACACTCATCAAAGATGCATCACTGCCGTCAATTTGTTTGAAGAAATAACTTTCGGTGGTGACCTCAACGAGACTCGCACCAAACCGGTTGATGAACATGAGTACCATAAAGCCAAGGATACCAAGCCCGCCAATGACACCAATTGAGGCGGTCGTAATTGCGAGGATAAGGAAGCCGACACTCATCATCTCCTGTTCACCGAGGTAGCGGTCGGCAATAATACCAATGGGATATTCAAAGACCACGTAGGCCATCAGACCTGACGCAATGATGATACCGACCTCCTGCCAGGTAAAATGAAGTACACTCGTGAGGTACAGCGGGACATAGATAATAATCCATGCGAAGAACAATTGGAGGAGGAAATGTGAGGCGATAACGGTCGCGATATTCTTATTCTGCCAGGCGGCACGCAGTAGTGGTTTAATTGGATGTACCTCGTAGACCGGATCATAAAATTGCCGGAAGACACCAACAATCAAAGCTAGGAAAATGAGACCCACCCCTGCAGCGGCAAAAAAGAGTTGGGTGTAGTCACTACCGGTACCCATGAGGTAGCCCATCGAGAGTGGGGCAAAGACCGCGGCCGCACTCATGAGTGAGAGCGTAAGACCGCGCTTTTTGCCGGTATCTCCCTCACTTTTACCAATGAGAGTCTCCGAGAATACATCGATAACGAGGTATACGAGTGGGTTGATAGCCAGGAAAAGCGCAAGCGTTGGGATAATAATGAGGGGATGACCACCAAGTGCTAGTGAAAGGAGGAGAATGACCGAAAGCAGCATCACGACACTACCCACAACGACATTGCCAAAACGATTTAGTAAACGCGGGAAGACGAGGAAAATAGCAATAGCACCAAGAGCGCCCGCACCGTGGAGTACTCCTACCGCTGTTGGATTCACGTATTGTCCGAGGTAACTCGAGGTGTTGTACGCGACGAGGAGCGTGTGGTACGAGAAGATAATTGCCAAGAGGTAGACGAACCCAAAGTGAATGTGGCGTGTCCCCATCGCGAGGCTCCCATGCTTGTAAAAGTCCATATCAGGTATAGTGTACTACAAAATTATTGCCAAATTGGGGGTGGTGGTGGAGAGAAATGAATTTACAGGATTGAAATTCAATAACAGAAAACAAAATACCTGACAATAAAAATGTCAGGTATTTTGTTGGTAAGTTGTGGCCGTCAAATATTGCTTTAGATACGAGGCGTCGAGGACTGAGAACCTGAGGTGTATGAGTTATACATTGAAGGTTTGAAGGACGAAGACAACAAAGTAGATGAAGTAGTATTGGGCGGTCAGACTAGAGTCCAATCAAGACAGGTATAACCATTGGTGACTTCTGCGTCTTCTGCATGAGGAAGGTTGAGACAGTGTCAGTGAGCTCGTCCTTCACGTAGTCGAGGTCAAAAACACCCTTGTTTCTACTAATACGAGACGATAT
>CALMKR010000207.1 GCA_937867625.1 uncultured bacterium
GGAATTTCTCAAATGACCACGGGAATCAAAACGCTATCAGGACTAGTCGCAGGGTTTGTTTTTGCTGCGAACACATATGCCAGTATCGTCGATCATGGCAACTATCTGACTGATACGAGTTCCGGCCTTGATTGGTTGGATGCCACGGCAACGTTTGGCAAATCCTACAATGACGTTAGCAATCAGTTTGGCGGATCAGGGATACTGACAGGATGGCGTTACGCCTCCGGAGACGAGTTCAACACGCTTCTTGCGAATTACACGGGTACAGCCATTTCCGGCTATGGGCGTATCAACCAAGAAACTGACCGGATCGATGGTCTGGTTACCATGCTGGGTAATTACAGTCCGTTCAACAATGTTTATTATCTTGCCGGGTTTATTTCTGATGCTGGTCAAACGCCCTCTTACCAGTACCTGGCAGGTATTTGCAACAACGACAATCCGAACGCAACATGCATGACCGGTGCCTCGGGTCAGGATGTCTCCGTGGCTCACCTTGCTGAAGCCCCAGCCAGCTCCTCTAGTTGGAATATCGGGAGCTTTCTGGTCCGCACGAGCACCAATAACGTGCCGGAGCCAACATCGACGCTTCTTATCGGACTCGGGATTGCTGTGATGGCCGTTCGGCGAAAAAATCCAGATTCATGCAATAGAAACCTGAGCACGATATTCCCTGACTACAGAAATGCCTTGGCTGCCGCCTGTCACGCATGGAGAAAATCATCATGAAATCGCTACGCTCACTGCTATTGACCCTCGCCATGATGAGCGGTCCGGTTCATGCCGTACCGGTAACCTACTATTTTGGCGGTATATTGAACTACGTAAACACCGCCCTTGCTCCCCATTTTTTGGTGGGGAACGCGTTCAACGGGTCGTTCACCTTCGATTCCTCTGCGCCAGACCTCAATTCCGACCCTATGCGGGGCGCCTCCGCACCCGGCCCAGCATTTTCTGCCACGGTCAATGGGGTGCACTACACCACAACGGGTGGTGGCGTCGGTTCGGTAAGCATAGATAACAATTTTGGCGGGACCGACCTCCTTAGCGCTGGCTCGGTGCCATTGCCTGCAGAGATGCAACCGTAAACCGGTGGGTATTTGCCCGATTCTTTCGGTCTTGTTTTGTACGATAGCAGTGGAACGGCATTGATCAATGACACGCTTCCACTCGGCGGTCTCCATCTCGACGACTTCAATGTTGCCCGGTTTGAAATGGGGTTTGTGCTCTCACGTTTTGCCGAACGCTCTGTACGGCCCGACTTCGCCTCGATTAACGGCGAACTCAGCTATATCATCCTGACCGATCCAAGTAATAACCTTGTGTCCGAACCCGGCTCGGCGCTTCTGCTCGCCATGGGAATCGCCGCTTTGGCTGCCGGCAGGCGAAATGGAACTTACCGGGTACCGTCCTCTTCCAATTAATGCCCTTAGATACACCAGTGGAGCTCAACATGAAAACTGCCACCCTGATCACCGTTCATGGCATGGGTCGTACTGAAAAGAACTATGCCGACGAGTTTTTCCACGAGGTAGGCAAACGCCTGGGCACTCACGGTAAACGCCTGCACTATGAGACGGTGTATTACCAGAGCTTGCTGCAGCCCAACGAGGACCGGGTGTGGCAGCAGGTCGGCGGGCG
>CALMKR010000208.1 GCA_937867625.1 uncultured bacterium
CATGATTTTTAGTGTACCACAAAAATAGACACCTAGGTGAATCTGTTGTCTTATCTCGCTTAGACCAACCGGACCAGCTTCCCTTTTCGCTTGACGATATTTTTGTAGTCCCACTGAATCTCTTTGGATTTCTTGAGCCAACGCTTCACATCTTTTTCTACCACCTGGCCGACATTGGTATACGTGACACTCGCATCCTTGAATTTACCAGTGCCCGGCACCAGACCTACCTCACCAAAATCAGCTCCGCTCCAAAACATGAGACGAATACCAGCTTTTAATTTTGAGTATCCCACCACTGGATTGCCGTCAAGGAACCAAACGGGATGCCGGTGCCAAATCTTGCCTTCAGACTTTTTTAAGTGCGTTTCAATAATCCGTAACAGCTCGTCACAAATCACTCGCTCACTATCTGCCTGTGCTTGGTTGTACAAATGAATATCAGTTACCATATTACTAGTATACCAAAACCGCTAGTTGGCATTATTTAGGAGTCCAAAGTATCGCGGATACAGTACTGGTGTTCCATCGGCAGTGACTCCAGTTGTGGTAATTGGCAGCTGCTCACTACGAAGTGGCCAAGGGAGTGGTAGTACACCGGTAAATGGTCGGCGTCCAAAAAGGACATCCGCCACCCCTGCCCCTTCACTGCCTGGCAACCACGCCATGACGAGCCCATCGATAGTTGTCACTTCCTCAGCCAGCAACAGTGGTCGCCCAGCAACAACAATCACAATCACGCGGTCAGCCACCGCTTGGAGATTTTTGATTGCGATGCGATCGGCTTCATCAAGTATCGGCAGCGCTCTATCGCCCCAACCTTCGGCATAGGGCTTTTCACCGACAACCGCAATCCCAATCGCTGCTTTGGTACCGGTAGCAAATACGCCATCAGCCCGATACTCTACCTTGGTAGCCGGACTCACCGCTGCTTGTATACCCGCAAGAATCGAGGTAGCGCCCAGAGGCCAATTACCATCAATACCCTGCCATTCGATTGACCAGGCACCCATCTGCTTCCCGACATTATCGGCGCTCCCACCGGCCACAAAGATACGTGGAGTACTCGGACGCAGTGGTAGTATATTATCGGTATTCTTGAGTAGTACCGCCGATTTTCCTACCGCCTCGCGAGCCAGTGCTCGTACTGCATTATCACTGACAGTTTCTGCTGCAGCTTCATTTGGAGTATCAAACAACCCGAGCGCAAACTTAGCCCGCAAGATGCGGCGCACCGCATCATCAATGCGAGCATCTGAAATAAGACCTAGTCGATTGGCCCAGGTCACATTGCGAACAAAAGTACGATAATCAAACGGTAACATCACCATATCCACACCAGCATTTAGTGCCTGTACGGTAGCGATGAAGGTACTCGTCTTGCCTTCGTAGACACCATACCAGTCTGATACCAAAAATCCCGTAAACCCAAGCTCACCCTTAAGCACATCCGTAAGTAGATACTTCTGACGAATCACCCGATCATCTCCCAAGGTATGAAGACCCACCATTATACTCAGAGCACCGGCATCAATTGCTGCCGCAAACGGTGGCAGATACTCGGTCCTTAGTGCCACCTCGTCTGCCGCTACCTCCCCTTGATCAATGAAGAAGTTTTTATTTTGTGACGTACCCCAGATCTGACTACCAATACCCACGAAGTGCTTTGGGGTGGCAAGGACTCCGATAGCTGTACCTGAGGCTGTGCCTCCCTGCTGCAGGCCTTCGACATACGCTACACCCAACTCTGAAACCAAGGTCGGGTCATCTGAAAATGCTTCATACACGCGACCCCACCGTATATCGCGAGGCTGATCGAGGTTGGGCGCATAATTCCAATTAGCACCACTACGCAGCATATCTGCCGCGGTTGCTGCCGCCACCTCACGTACCAACTCTGGATCACGAGTCGCTCCGAGTCCAATCATATGCGGGAACACGGTAAGTCCCTCGATATGCGCGTGCCCATGCACCGCGTCAGTACCATAGAGGAGAGGAATACCGAGACGCGATTGTTTCACTTCAGCCTGATAGCCATCAATCATCGCCTTCCAACCATCTACTGAATTATCTGCTGGTTTTGAACCAGAGCCACTGAGGAGTCCACCCAGGTGATAGCGACTAATATCGGTAGGTGTCTGGACACTATTCTTTTCGACCAGCGCCATCTGCCCAATCTTCTCAGCGAGGGTCATCTGAGCGAGGAGATTTTCAATCCGGTCTTCGGTTGGTTTTGTACTATCGAGATATAAAGTATCCATAGGGGGCGGGGTTTCAACGTGTGAGGTAACTATAACAAAAAGCCCAAGCAAAAGGAGAAAAACGAGACCTACTATGCGCCAAATGCTGAATATCCGTTTAGGCATTTCTACTAGTATACACTGCCTCGTCATCGGGACTTTTTCACAAGACGGTGTTAAAAGTGGATGTACATCAGCCCGAGATACACGAGAATGGCTATGGCTGCCTGCATCCCAATAAATCGTAGCGGATTAAAGTCGCTCATGCTTGGTGCTGAGAGCAGCCGACGCAGAGTGATGGTACGCGCTATACTCCAGAGATAGACGGCGGCCGTCGCCACATACAAGACAATGGCGGTGCCAATCACCACTACGAGATTTGGGCCTTCAGGATCATCCAAAAAGACAAAGATTACCCGTGATAATAAAAGCGCCAAAGCAACGAGACCAACCCACGAAATGGTTTGTCTTGTAAGCATGAGCAACTACGCAGCCGGATCAAATTCAATAATCCACTCAATTCCGTACTTATCACGGAACATGCCAAAGGAAGTTCCCCACGGACTGTCTCCAATCGCCCCCTCTACTTCTCCACCCGCAGACAAAGCGGCAAAGATTCTCTCAGCTTCTTCTTTACTATCTGCCGCTACCATAATTTTGCTACGGTTTTCGTTTTCGCTTACCTTCCCCATGAATTCTGGGACGTCGTTCCCCACGAGCATGTTCCCCCCGATCGGCAGCACAATCTGCATAATTTTCTCAGCCTCATTTGGATCAGGTTGGAAGTGGTCTGAGGCCAAATCTTTCAGACGAATGATTTTGGTAAACTCCCCACCAAACACCGATTTGTAAAAATTGAACGCTTCTTCGGCATTGCCGTTGAAGTTGATCCATGGGTTGATAGTCATATCCATAATTGTACTCCTTTTGTAGCTCGCGCAAAAGCTCCACCCAAGTACCCCTACTGAGCAATCAAGGTCACCACAATCGGCATCCCCATTGCATCGTACGCCATCGTGTCGTCTTGAGGTAGGAACATACCATCACCATTGTCATAGTAGAGAGTCGCGGTATAGGTTTCGCCACGGGTGGCAATGGTACCAATCGGTAAGAAGAGATTGCTGTGTTCCCCGGGTAGGATAAGACCACTCACGAACTCTCCACCACGAGCACCCTTGATATGTACAAATGCTGGCGAACTCACTGAAATATAAGAGAATCGAATAGCTTTACGGTCTGGGGTAAAGTCGGCCACAAACGAATCATGAGCACCGACCGGCATCTGATACATCATTGCGTCCTCGGCAAAGCCAGCTGATGTCGCAGCATCATCGACAGGCGTAACTGCACGCTTACCAGCACCCATTTCCATATCTGCCTGCATCATAGCTGGTGCCATTTCAGGAGTAGCAGAGTCAGTATCGCTATTTGTATCGATGCTCGTATTCGCAGGCGCTACCGGTGGCATGCCGGGTTGTGGTGACTGTATCACCAAGAACAACATGGCCGCCACCCCAAACGGCACAGTATAGACAAGCCACCACGGGAGTCCGAGATGCTTTTCTTTGGCTGCCGGAGCACGACGAAGTAGCTCTGCTCGCAATCGGGCGCGAAAAGCTGGATCCACGTTGACCGTTGGTTGCTTGGCAAGCATGTCTGCCACGAGCACACGCAAAACGCCCGCCTCAATTTCCAAATCCGGATTTTGCGCCAACAGGTCTTTGACGATGATGTCGATATCAGGCTTCATATATGTGTATAGTACGAATAGACCGAAAAAGGTAACGTGGCGGCGAGGAGCAATAAGAGGGGTGCCGATTCCCCACAGACCGTCCGGAGCTGCCTGATACTGCGTGAAAAAGCCATTTTTACGCTTGCTTCAGTCCCCCCGAGTATAGAAGCAATCTCATCAAAACTCTTCCCCTCCCAGATGCGCAGAGTAATGATTTCCCGCTGCCGCGCCGGGAGCTCCTTCAAATACTCCTCGACCTTGGCGAGCGAGGCCAGAGCATCAATCTGGTCCGGTGTCCGCTCATCGTGACCAAGATCAAAGATATCGTCAATCGGGACGTTCTCCTTTTTGGTGCGGTAGTAGTCGATGACAGTATTGCGCGCAATCTGGTACAGCCAAGAGTTAAATCGCCCGCGACTACTGCTGTATGACTGTAGTTGCTTCAGTGCCTTAAAGAAGGTGTCGCTCACGAGGTCTTCGGCCACCTCGCGACTAAAGACCTTGTAGTAGATGAAGCGGTAAATAGCATCGAGGTAGTAGTCGTAGAGGAGACCAAAAGCCTCACTGTCTCCAGCTTGCGCCCGCTTTAAAATATCCGCTTCGTTCTCCATACCCATAAGTATGGCAGTTTAGACAAAATTAATCTAGGGATTGATTTTTGTATTCTGTTTGGAAAGTGTAATCACCAATTGTGGCACTGACTGGAAATGCGACTTCTCCTGACGCAACATCGACCACCAACTGCCCTACCGAGCAGATCTGGCCATTGAGATTTATAGACTCGTTCCCCCGATAGGTTGTGTCCCGGAATAATCTAACCAACACTTCCTGTCGACAGGTTTCGGCCAAGCTCATTGCTTCGAGATGCAGTTGGCTCGCCAGACTGCGGTCTTGTGCCCGACGCACTTCACGTGAAATCACCCCAATACTCACCAGGAATGAAAACCCGACGATAGTCACAAGTAGGAGTGCGGTATACCCGCCAGTTTTGGTTTTGTGTTGGTTATAGTGGCACATATATATGATGTAAGACTGTTTTATCCTTCATGGTATACGAGACTATCACGCGCTTATCACTACCTGCCGTTTCTTCAGTAGCAGCAAAATCTTCAATTGCCATATAGGCGGATGATATTGGTACAGGTGCCCGATTCGTAGATAAAATATATAAGCGTCCGCTGGTAAGCACTAGTTGCAGAGTCTCAGACTCATGTAGTAGTTCAAGAGTAGATGGGTCGACAACACTAATGGTATTGGCAGCATTAAGCAGCCACTCAACTTTATCAAAAATGAATTGTTGATCTCGTAGCGCAATAAAATCTCTTTCTCGCTCCACCAATCGATAGTTGAGATTACCCAGCACCACAATAAGCCCAGACATAAAAACACCAAAAATTGCCAGATAAATCAAACATTCAATGAGTGTAAAACCGAAGTGTTTCATGGTGTATGCAGATTAATTATTGATTCATCGCCGCCAGTACGTTGTAGCAACACTACTCCCGTATCTGTTCGGTCACTGGTATATGGAAGAAGTCCTGGATACGGAGTCCGACTGAGTCTCGCATTATTCGTCTGCCACAAGAGCACATCAGTTGTATAGCGATCAAGATCACTCGGCGAGCGACTCGTGGTCACCACCAGCTCCCCACCAACACCAGCAATATTACTTACTCCCGCGCCCACTTCATACGTTGCCTGTGGAGTAGTGCTGCCAGTCAACAAGTCACTGAGAGCGAATTGGTAGAGCTCCGGTCCACCTGATACCGACTGGCGCCCGAGGTAGACCGCACCAGTCGTAAGATAGAGCGCCTCAACATTACTGGTGCCAGGCAAATTAATAGCAAGTATCTCAGTTGGCACTGTCGAGGTAACATCAAAAATGGCAAACTCTTTAAGCGCGGCGCTGGCACCTAAGAATAGGTACTCCTTGTATTCTCCATCTTCGGTAATGCCTAGCACATCCATATCATTTACAGTTCTTGATAACTCAGTTCGAGCAGCAATTACCTCTGTAGGGACAGCGGGATCGGCGAGCGAAAATATATGGAGCTCACTTCCAGCCGTCTCACGTGTCAGCACAAACAATCGTTCACCGTAAACCACCAAGCGCCAACCCTGTGGGAACGAACCACCAGCTAGCGCTCCCCCGAGCGTCCTTACAGTTAAAAGTACTGGTTCACGATTATCAGCAAATAATTCAAACACTCCTAACTGATTGAAACGGTCATGAAATACGACATAGGCGAATAGGCGTCCCGATGGTTTATGACGCATTACGTCAATAGCATTAATCCGTCGTCCATCGCCCATGGTAGACGTTTTTAGTTCGTAAGTATTTGGAGTTGCTTCTGCCGCTTCATACACTCGAAGCTGTGGACTCGAAGACCCAACAACTATCACCTTTGTTGCAAAGACATCAATACCAAGACTATCAACACTACCACCAAGCGACGACACATCCATTGTAGGAATACCAAACGAACTTTGGTATACCCACGAACAATCTCCACCCCGCTTTATGAGGTCATCATCATTGAACTCATAGTTCGGGACACGAAGGAAGCGTTCACTGTCGTTTGGCCGAAGCTTAAAAGCGGCAGACAAAATTCGCTTCTGTCCACAAGAAGCATCACTGACTATTTGTTCAGTATATGTGAGACAACTTTGCGTCGAACAAACGGTAGGATCAACAACCTCCCCGTGTTGTATGTATTGAGTTACGTTAACAGCTGCTGAAAAAACATGCTCACGGTGCAGCGACTTTAATTCTTGAACGAGAAACTGATAGGCTTCTAGTCGCCAGGCAGTCCACAAGAGTCCATCGTCAATCTGCCGCACGGATTCAAATATGGACGTTAGTAACATTGTTCCAATCGCCAGAGCGAGAATTATCTCAACCAAAGACAGACCGGCTTCTTTATTCAATACTGCCTTCATAACCAATAGTTATACTTGTTGAAGCCTGCGACCAATTATCGCGCAATATAATTTCACCCGGACTACTCACCCGACCACTGTATGGATAAAACCAAAGTTCCACTTCTTGTGGGTTAGTTGCAATATGAGCAATTGTTTCAGAATCAGTGGCTAATATTTGTAAAGATGTGGTGGTAGCAGTTGGAATCGCAGATACCAACATCATAGTTCCATCCGCAATTTTCACACCAATCATACGTCCGTCCCGTCCATACATCGCTTCTCCGCGAGCAACCGCAAGGAGACTTTTAATCTCTGACCGTGCTTCACGGATTGCTGTTGACCCGGTTCGTAATAGTCGTCCGGCCGATAAGCCAATAATAATTGTCATAAGCGTCAGCACAACCAGCACTTCAATCAACGTAAAACCTTGTTTATTGTGAGAGTACATTAGTAAGTCCATACAGTGGCGTGATTATTGAAACGGCGATAAATCCAATCGTGAGACCCATAAAAATCATGAGGAGTGGCTCGATCAAGGTAGTGAGTTTTTTGAGATATACATCCAAGTCTTGAGTGTACAAGGCCGCAATCATTTCACATGTTTTAGGCAGTGACCCTGATTGTTCAGCCACCTGTATCAGTCCAACCATGTCGGGAGAGAATAAGGTTTTGTAATTTCCAAACAAACCAGACATCTTCCGACCCAGAACTAATTCTTCACTCACTTGCCGGAGGGCAGCACTATATAGAGGATGACGGATATGCTGCGAGACCAATTCCACCGCATCGCTACTACGGACTCCACTATCTAATAAAACAGCCAGCATACGAGTAATATGAATAGTATTCCCTAACCGTACAACACACCCAAGCACTGGTATAGTTATAACAACTGCTGCCACCACACGAGCAAATCGTTTGGACTGCTGCAACAGAAAATACAAAGCAGTCCCCACTACCATCACGGCTAAAAGCAACCACAGACCGTACTCACTGAGCCAACCACTTACACCAATCAGCAGACGAGTAGATAGTGGCAACTCAGCACGCAGCGTACTAAATACTGGAGTAATTTTTGGGAAGATTCCAATCAAAAGAAATAACGTGATGCTCAGCGTCAGAACAAGTAGTATTGCCGGATATAACAACGACGTAATGATTTGTTGTTTGGACTGTCGCAAGGCCAGTAGTTCTCTTACGGCAGTAGCCATTTGCTTTGGCAACGTTCCTGTTTGTTCCCCTAGAGAAATGAGTGTCTTAAAAGTAGTCGGCACAATGGTTTGGTCAGCGAGAATTTTTGACAACAACCGACCCTTCATTATTTCTGTATGAAGTGCCGCAAGATATAACTTTTGTCTTTTGTTACTTGATTGTTCACACAAAATAACTATCGCCGTACCCTGCGACACTCCAGCCATGAGCAGCATAGAGAGCCGCTGAAACAGCTGCAAAAATTCTCGCTGATTAATTCTCACTGCTGGTATACCTCGCATCATTCGTCCTCCTCGTGGCAACCCATCCGGTAATCGTCCAAGCACCCTCTTCACACCATGAAGTATTTTTTCTATTAATTGATCAAAACGAAAAAATAAATTATTCATACACGGAAGCCAATACTTCACTGATACTTGTCTCCCCAGCCGAGACGAGCCGCAAACCTGACGTCAAGAGGCTGCCCATCCCGTTTTTCTCGGCCGCTTGACGGAGCACAAAGGCTGGTTGCCGGCCAATGAGCATATCTCGTAATTCACTAGTCACCACACACACTTCGTACAAAGCTACCCTCCCGCGGTAGCCAATACCGCGACACAACGAACAACCAACCGCCACACATACGGTAGGTGGCAACGTGAGTGAAGAGGATAATGCCAACAACCGCTGTCGCTCCACTTCACTCAATGACACTTCCACTTTACAATCTGGACATACGCGTCGCACTAATCGCTGCGCAATGATCACGCTGACGGTTGAAGCGACCAGGTACGGCTCAACTCCCATTTCAACCAAACGTGTCAGTGCACTTGGTGCATCATTGGTATGGAGTGTCGTAAGCACAATGTGTCCCGTGAGAGCCGCCGTGGTCGCAAGCTTCGCCGTCTCTCCGTCTCGCACTTCACCTACCATAATGACATCAGGGTCTTGGCGCACAATACTACGTAGTCCATTGGCAAAA
>CALMKR010000209.1 GCA_937867625.1 uncultured bacterium
CTCCAATCTTTTTAAAGGCCTTACCCTCGCGACCGATAGCGTACATAGTTTGAAAATCTGCTTGATCATCAGTAGCACCAAGTTCAAAGAAAAGTTCCAACACTTCGTCATGAACTCGATTTGGATCAGATGCTGGTTTGTCAATCTTGTTGATGATAACAATAGGTTTTAACCCAAGCTCAAGAGATTTTTTCAAAACGAAACGAGTCTGAGGCATAGGACCTTCCACTGCATCCACAAGCAAAAGCACAGAATCGATAGCTCGAAGCACTCGTTCTACCTCAGAACCGAAGTCAGCGTGGCCAGGTGTATCCACGATGTTGATCTTGGTTCCCTTGTAAGTGATAGAAGTATTTTTTGAATAAATAGTAATACCTCGTTCTTTCTCAATATCGTTTGAGTCCATCGAGACACCTTCGTCTTGAAGGCCTCCATTTTGTTTCATGAGAGCGTCGGTAAGAGTGGTCTTGCCGTGGTCCACATGGGCTATAATTGCTATGTTTCTGATATCCATATTTGTGCGCCTCTGGCGTAAATAATTGTTTAGTAAAAAAATAAAAACCCCGAAGGGAATATGAATTTATGATAACACGATAATTTTTTTAAAGCAAATTGTATTATAATGAAAATATGAACCAAGCAGAAGGACTCTCGCAAATTCACGAATACTGGAAAGAAAACTGCCAGTGCGAACTCAAACATACCGGCGCAAGGGCAGTCTTTGGTCATGGCAATCCTCTAGCTAAAATAATTTTTATCGGAGAGGCTCCAGGAAAAAAGGAGGACGAGACTGGTGTGCCTTTCATGGGAGCTGCCGGAAAGTTTTTAAATGAAATGCTCAAGGCTATAGGAATGAAACGAGATGATATCTACATCACCAATGTCGTAAAATATCGCCCACCAGAGAACCGCGATCCCCTACCTCTTGAAAAAGAAGCGTGCCGAGCCTGGCTTACCGAAGAATTAAATTTTATTAACCCGAAACTCATAGTTTTTCTAGGTCGCCACAGTATGAGCAACTTTTTTCCGAATGAAAAAATATCTGAAGTTCATGGCAAACTTTTAAATAAGAAATTTGAATATATAAAGTGTGAGAATTTCTTGCCCTTATATCACCCCGCTGCTGCACTCTACAACGGCAGTATGCGAGACACTCTCATGACTGATTTCAAAAAGATTCCGAAGATTTTAAGCAAACTTTCTTCAAACTCCTAAATTCCTAACTTCACAATCTCCCTCCTCCTTGTTGCATAATAACTGCGACCGCTTTTATTGTGAGACAAATAAAAAAGCCCCTTTCAGTGATATCCGGGGGCTCTGCATTACATCCTATTCTATTCACGTAGATTTATTTATGGTTCTACAGGACCATTTTAAGCGGCCGCGAGCCGCACGCGTTTCGTACGTAATCGTAGATGTGCCGAGTTAGTAAACTGCGGCGATAACTCATTGCCCAAATTTAGGGCTGTACCAGTGGTTTTAGCAATCGCGTACCCTCTACTAGGTTCTATAAAGAGGATGTTGGCCAGTTGTTTGGGCCACAGCGCTTGTGATGTACGAGCTACTTGGTAACTCAGTGATTTCCCAGTCTTTAGGGTGTCGGCGTTATGATGTGTCACGCCATATATAAGTGCGACTGAAAAATTCCAGAAAATTATTGCTAGAAAAGACATGAGTATCTTTTCCTTATATCGTTGGTCAGACATTAAAAGAACTGTTTTGATTGTTTCTAAGTTACCATACCCCATCTTGTGTGTCAAATAGAAATAAAAGATGGCGAAAAAGATATTTTTGTGTTATAAAATACCAACATGCGTCGGTGGTAGAGTGGTCAATTACAACAGACTGTAAATCTGTCGCCTCCGGGCTACGAAGGTTCGAATCCTTCCCGACGCACAATAAAAAGAAAGACTACCCAGCTGGGTAGTCTTTCTTTTTGATTTAAACTTTAGATTTAGTTCGAGTACCAACCGAGCTTTTCACTTTACCTGCCCGTCCTATGGAGTGACCTTTTTTAGTTTCTATAACCAGATCATCATTTTTTACATTTACAGTGACAGTATCCCCTTTCTTGACTCCATTGGAAATTATAAATGTCGCCACTGGATTTAGAATTTTATTTTGAATCAAACGGTTTAGTGGCCGTGCTCCAAAGTGTGGATCATAACCAGCCCGAGCCAAGAATGACAGAGAAGCATCACTTATCTCAAGATGAATTCCTTTTGTAGCTAATCTATCTCTGACCACCTGAACTCGAAGATTCACAATTTCTTTAATTGCAGATTCTGAGAGAATATCAAACACAACTATCTCGTCGATACGGTTGATAAACTCTGGACGAAAATGATCTTTTAGAGAGTCGGTGACTTTTTCTTTCATCATACTATAATCTTGGCTAGTGTTGTTGTTTGAAAAGCCAATGGCTTCCATCTTTTCAATAAATTGTGAGCCAATATTTGAAGTTAAAATGATGATAGTATTTTTAAAGTTCACAATTCGGCCCTTACCATCAGTCAGCCGTCCTTCATCAATAACTTGCAAAAGCATATTGAAAACTTCTGGATGAGCTTTCTCTATTTCATCAAACAAAACTACAGCGTATGGACGGTGACGGACTGCTTCAGTGAGTTGTCCGGCTTCATCATGCCCCACATAACCAGGAGGCGAACCGATCAGTTTGGACATCGAATGGCGCTCCATGTATTCGCTCATATCAACTCGGATTACCGCTCGCTCATCATTGAACATAAATTGACCGAGAGCTTTAGTGAGTTCAGTTTTTCCGACACCAGTGGGACCCAAGAATATAAATGAGCCGATCGGACGATTTGGATCACTAATACCTGCACGAGATCGACGGATGACATCCGCCACTCGCTTGATAGCTTCATCTTGACCCACCACTCGCTTACCGAGCTCGGTTTCTAATTTTTCAAGTTTTTCTCGCTCTTCTTCAAGCATCTTGGTCAAAGGAATTCCCGTCCATCGAGACACCACCTCGGCTATATCTTCAGAGGTGATTTCTTCTTTGAGAATTCTTCGGAACTTTTGAAGTTTTTTGAGTCGAGAAAGTTTAGTCTCTAATTCTTTTTTCAAACTTGGAATTTTTCCATAACGAATTTCTGCTGCTCGTGACAAATCTGCTCGCATCTCGGCATTCTCAGCTTCGAGGCGCATAGCATCTAGTTCTTTTTTAATGGTTCGAATTTCTATGACGATAGAACGTTCGTTTTGCCACTTTAGCTCGAGCTCTTTGGTTTTTTCGTATAAATTCCCTATCTCAGCATCTATCTCTTTTATTCGAACTTTTATTTCTTT
>CALMKR010000210.1 GCA_937867625.1 uncultured bacterium
ACCGTCGTTTGCGCTAGGCTTGTGGCCTATGGGACCATCCCAGGTTGCCATAAAAATATCTCCGTGACCAAAATATTCAAGCTGTAGGCAGCGCTCTGAACCTAGTTGTGTTTCTGGGAGTCTAGCTTTTTGAGGAGTATACATTCTAAATTGATGAAAGAGGCTTAATGATTAAACTTAAGCGGCTCGGAGGTCTTCCATTAGCGCGTAGAGTTCATTGACGGCATCAACCATAGAATGGTGTGGGTCTGGGCTAAGTAGGTGAGCGCTATTATTTCGCATTAAATCCTCTGCATTGGCTGAAGGATAAGGCATAAACGCTGCGTGGTAAGGACCCATGAGTTGAGTATCTGCTTCTGGGTACTTCAAAGCTACTCCGAGCGTATTATAGCTATGAGCTACGCCATGCATGGAGTTGGCGTCGACATTATATGCTTGAGCTGCGTGAATTAGTGTGCCTACACCGACACCGATTATTTCTAGGTAGGGCAGGATAAGTCGTCCCTCCTTATTGCGATTGGCTATAATGTAGGCTCCATTAGACATAAATATTTCTCTAAAATTTATACCGAGCATACGACTTGGTTCACTTGAAGTGACTGCGGCTAAGCCCGAAAACGAAAACCTATCAGCCTTAGATACAATGTTAAACCCTGTATTTAGGACTTCGATAAATTTTTGCTTTTGTACAATTGGTCTTCTTTGCTGTTCCATAACTTTTGAGTTCTGTTAGTCTTGATTGGGATTAGGCTGATGTTTTAGACAAAGATCTACTGCGTAAGCATATAGTTCGGCTATTGTGGCCATAGCTGATTCTTGTGGAGTGTCTCCAAGCCTACTTACATTAGCGTTCCTTTGCATTGCTATCTCCGCCTCTAGTGAAGGGTTTTCTAAGAAGGCAATGGGATAATAAGGATCCTCTACTACTATCTCACCATCAAAAGTTCTTCTTGCCACTTTAATCGCGGGGTCACTAGTTCTGTCCATGTGGGGCCCAGTATCAATACTAAGTACCTTCTTAACCGTAATTGGCCCTTTGGTCCCGACTCCGTCGACTCTCAGTGGCAGACTCTCTGGCCCATCTCCTTGGTAGAATGTGCTGATAAAACATACATTTCCCGTACTGGAAAGTGCTCTGCCCATAACTCCCAGCCTCTTACTTGTCTGACTGGCTACATCACATTCTAAAGCTCTTAAGGGGGAACCCATTGTATCTCCGATGGCTATAATATCCAAACCTCCACCTACGGTCCTAAAAAATTCTTCGTAGGTTGGTAATTTTGTACCTCTTCTTGATTCCATAGTAATTATAACGACTAAGTTAAACTTAAGTATTAACAAGTATTATACTCCAATTTATATATTTGTCAATTGGCGATTGAGTTGTTGGCCTTTTTGATATTTTTATGGTTAAACAGATGATAAAGAGATGTGGGGCTCCTTTTGGGTACTGAAATAAATCCTGATTACTAATGCTACATCCTGCCGGGAACATCTATTCCAAGTACACCGAGTCCATTTTCTAATAATTCAGAGTAAATTTTAACTATAGCGGAACGATGCTTTTCTTCCTTGCTCCCTATAATCCTATTCACTTCATAGTATCTGTTAAACTCTTGGGCTACTTCAAATAAATAGTTACAGATGTAGTGTGGTTGTAAGTTCTTAATAGCAATATTGAGACTATCTGTATATTCTCCTAATTTTCTTATTATAGCCCTGTCTTCTGGGTTAATTTTGTTTAACTGATTCGGTATATAATCCAATTTACTTAAAATGCTCATGGCTCGCGCGTGAGAATACTGCAAATAAGGGCCTGAATTCCCATTGAGAGTTACGGTATCTTCAAGGTTAAAGGAGATATCCTTACCAAGGCTATACTTCGCAAACGTATACTTTACTGCCCCAAGTGTGACCTTATTTAAAACATCGGGATCATCAACAAGCAGTTCTACCTTGTTCTGGACGGCCTTAAGAACATCGATAGCTCTCGAGACGTTTCCAAGTCTAGAACTCATTTTTTTACCGTCAGCAAATTTTACTGCACCATTTGTCATATGTGTCATTTTGCCTTTAAGGTCTGGCTTGAATGTTTCTGCAGCTGCAAATACTACCCTCATATACTCCTTTTGGTCATTTCCAGTAATTAAAAACCGATGATCAAAGTTATATTCCTCCTCCTCCATCCATATAACACCAATATCTTTTGTCTCATACGTAGGGAGACCTTTTGAAGTTATAAAAACTCTTGTATGCAGGTTTTTATTCTTGTCACCTTTAAATACAATTGCGCCCTGCGATGAGATTAAATTACCTTGTTTGAGTTGATTCCTGACGACCTCCAAGCCAATACTAGCCGTTTCACTTTCTGGGTAGTATCTCATCTTCTGTACATCAATCAATTCATAAAAAGAGTCGAAGTATTCAAAGCACCAGTCACGAGTTGTCCAATAAATTTTAGCAAGTGGGGATGAATGATCTGATACTGTATGAAAATTATAAATAGTTTTATTTAATTCATCAATTTCGGTCTTGATCACATCTGAGGATTCGTATTTTTTTGCACCCAATACATAGCAACTACTAATCCATTTTGAACGTTCAAATGGGCTCATGCTAATTTTATCGAGGTTCTCTGGGTAGCCTCCACCAAGTTTACTGCGCATACCCCATAAGCACTTGGCAACATGTAGCCCAACATCACCGCCGAAACTTGTTCTTTGAAGTTTTGCCCCTCCTAACTCCATTAGATTACCTGTAATATCGCCGTATATAGTCTGATAAAGATGCCCT
>CALMKR010000211.1 GCA_937867625.1 uncultured bacterium
ATCTTAGCAATAAACCTGTAACGTGTCAACTGTTGTTTTGTAGCTTTAATCTCTGTTGTGTCCCAGCTAAATTGTCCCGGCTCTTTAATGATTTGGCAAGCTGTCTTATGTTTGTCTTTCATTCTTTGTTGTATAACGTCTAATATGCTTCTTTGCCCCAATAAGCCCTCTCCAGACGCTTCCTTATGAATTGCGACAGCTAGGCAATCTATACCCTTAGAAAACGATTGTAGGGGCCATAGCGTGCAAATAAACGCTATTACTAGGTATTTAGCTTTCAAGAACTCGCTTCTTAGCAATTTCAAAGTATTTCTCATCCATTTCAATACCTATGAATTTACGGCCTAAGTTCTTACAGGCTACGCCTGTTGTTCCACTGCCCATGCAATTATCTAGTACAGTCTCACCCTCGTGTGTATATGTTTTAATGAGGTATTCCATTAGTGCCACTGGCTTTTGAGTTGGGTGCTGTTTGTCATGCTGATTAGCAGTAGATATGACAATCTTACCGTTAGGGTATCGCTCATCACTATCGTAAAACGTATCTCTATCTTCTTTCCCATATACCTGAGAACCATCCCCTGATTTACTGTATATTGTACGAGCAACTTTCCTGTTGTGCCCAGTAGTTTTGATTGGTTTATAAAGACATTGTGATTGATAGAATACGACAACCTCTTCAATTACTCTTAGTGGCTGCTTCTTTGCATTTAAATGACCCCTAGGCAAAACCTTATCCCAATACCAACAATACTTAAAATCTTTATAATTGCTTGATACAAGTTGTGATGTAAACGGTTGTGCTGCTGTCAATACGATGGCAGCACTCTTTTTAGCAACTCTCTTATACTCTTTCCACAACAGATCAAAAGGTAATATAGTGTCCCATTTACAAGCGGTAGTGCCGTAAGGTAAATCACATAACACCATATCAACACAACCATTAGGAATTTCTTTCATACGCTCAAGGCAATCCCCTAGCATTAGCCAATTGTTTTCATCTTTATAATCCATTAACAAACTCCTTTAACTGGTCTTCAGTTAGATTCCCAAGTTTTACATTATCCGTCAACATTCCTTCATGTCCATTACGAATAACAATAGTAGCAGGCACAGAACGAATAGCAAATTGCTTGGCTAAGCTTTCTCCTGTAGCTTCCGTAATATCCACTTCCACCCAACAATGCTCAGGAAATTCCTTAGCCACTTTCTTGAATGTTGGAGCATACGCTCGGCACGGGATACAATTTGTCATACTTAGTTTATAGATTGTTAGCATTGTTTACCTTTCATTAATCTGTAATTTCAACAGTATAGTTCATTAAAGCATCATACACCCTAACGTCTATTTCAGACCTCCATCTATTAGCTATAACTTTTATATATCGTTCTTTTTCTCTTTTATATGCTAGAAATGCAGCGTATGGGTTGTTGTGACTACTAATATGCTCCAATTTACCGTCCCTGCAAACATACGCAGTAAATACTTCGTCACGTTTGTTAAAATAAACACCTATCGGCCACTCTCCCCTCAAGGCTTTCTTGTCAATAAGGAGGCCATTTATAGCTGTTGGAACAAAGGCACAAGTATTCTCAGAATATAATTTATTACCTTTTACTAGAATATCCTTATCAAGATGCCAACTTTCCCTCTCGTACCCAATTTGATTAGAAGACCACTCCGCAAAGAACTGAAAGTCTTTAAAATTTTCAGAGGTATGGCAACCAACATATGATGGGTAATTTCGTTGTTCCGCCCCTCCAACTAAACATCTCTTGTGCATACTTTTGTATTTAGAATAACTCCATGTTTCATATTGAATTTTTCCATTACAAAGAGATTTAACCCAAGTTCCGTCCCTATATTTTACGTCAAATCCTAATATCATTTTGCTTACTCGCTGCCTCTCCATACAGAGCAAAATAAGCTGCACCGTCAATATAGTCATCTAGTCGAAACTTTCCGCCTTCTGCCCTAGCAGCCTTCAGGCATACCATTGCCAACCACCCATCTGCCTCTGTCAGCTCATGCCCTGTAAGGGCGTTGAATGCTTCAACAGCAGATCGCATACTACGTTCGCCACCTTCTCTGTCACGTTCTACAGCACGAGCTGTAAGGCACTCTG
>CALMKR010000212.1 GCA_937867625.1 uncultured bacterium
TTATTCTGTGGTAGTAAAGCCTTACCATTCATCATGATAGGTTCTATAGGAGCGTAGAAGTCTGCAGGTAGCTTACCTTTATGACAAGTTATTTCTATAACAGGCATATCGCAGTTATCAGTACTCTTAATCACATACTGCATAGAAGCGTTTATATAATCTAGTGCTTCAGCACTCCATTCTATCCAGTCTAACCAGTTAGGCTCACGCTCTAAGTCTAGGTCCCTGAACACTGATTCTATGATATATTTTATAGAAATGAATTTCCTCATTATTAGTATTTGTTAGCCCACTTAGATTTGTGGGCAGGATAATCAATTTTTTTAGCTGCGAATAGATTAGACATATAACGATCATGTCTTCGCAGTGGTTGGAACTTAACAAACTTCTTAGATGGTAGCACATTGCTCTTCATCCAAACTAGGGAGCAATAGAAACCATTAGTGTGTCTGTTATCATGATAGATAAGCTTGCCGTACTTCTTAGATAGATTCCAGTTAACACGTTGCTTCTCTGTGGAAGTTTTACGTTTAACTGGCATAAGCTTACCTATGTAAGGGCCTAAGCTATATTCCATAACATCTAGTTCTATAACAGCTTTCATCATCTGCTCGTTGATACTAGCGCATATGCCAGTATATACAGCTTCAGGTACTCTATAAGCACTATCAGTAGGTACTCCTTTTATGTACCTATAGTATGCGTGCCTAAGTGTTTTAGCGTTAGGCGCCTTAGTCTTACCTTTCTTGGGTTTCTTGAACTGCATTGCCTACAACTTTAGGAGCATTCGCAATACCGCCATTGGCATCGTTAAGCTCATCTGTTTTCATAACTAAAGGGAATATGGCTATGTTACGTACTATATAGGTTGTTATGCCATCTATCATATCCGTAGATAATGGGTAGGCGTCTGTAGATAAAGCACAAGATAAGGAAGCAGCGTCTACAGGATTCTCAAAGATAGCCGATACAGCTACTTTCTCTTGAAGCACATCATTAGTAAGATACAAGTATCCATTCTTTAGATATGCTACCTTTTCATTAGAAGTATACTTATTATAACTTCTCCATTTAGAACGCGACATTGGTATTAGGGGAAATGATATAGAACCATCTAAGGCTGTTATTTCCTGTACCTGTAGTCCTTTATTAGCTCTTAATATACCTGGTATCTTATCTATTGATCTTAGTATTACGCAGTTAGTCTTTATCTCAGGACATTCTGATTTATCTACGATAGTAAGATCTATGCACGTAGGTTGGTATGTGTCTGGTGAAATATACTGATTCTTATCCACAGCTTGTTTGATAAACATAGCACGGACAGAATGTATAATGAAATCCATCTGCGCTTCTGATATCCTTTCATCGTCTGATAGAATACCACCACGGATGAGATTTCGTATATTGAAGTTAATCTCTTTTAATGTAGCCATTTTAATAATATAAATAAGAACGCAATCGTATATAAATCACGACCACTTAACATTTCTTTTTCGAACCTTTCTTCTTTGCCATTTCTTTTTAATTTTGCGATGCCACCCACATTGTTAATACCGCGTCGGCATCTTTTATTTCACTATTCTTTCTGACTATAAACCTTCTAGTCCTAAGAGCTTTAGTATACAAATGCTCGTACACTATAAACTTTGTAGGAGTCTCAACTAAATGATAGTCGTCTAATAGTTGAGTTACTTTTACGTCGTTCTCTTCCATAACCAAATGGGGCCTTAAGTATTAGGCAGCGAGCAAGTCCTCAAGGGCCCCAAATGGTTTGGTTTATCAAACGAGTGGCATTGTTAGTACCACTGGTAGTTTACCGCTATTCAGAACAACTCCACAGCTTATGATGGGTTTCTTTGCAAAAGTCTCGCCATATTCGAAAGCGTAGGCTGATCTGTCTATACCACAACCAATTTGCATAGCCCAAATTAAATCCTTATGGGACGCAGCGTATTGTACGCTACTGAAGCTATGAGTATGGCCCATTACTAAATTAGTTCTAGAATCCTTAGCACGATTAAAGGCGCCATTAGGGCCTGAGCTTCCCGTACCGTGGGTATATAGAACCCCATTGATTTCTACTTCTGTGCAGAATGTCCAACCTGGAGGAGCTCCCCATATATCATTAGGGGTCTTCATGAAGGCTTTAGATAACCCTGCCGTCTTAGCTTTTCTAAATGGTAGCATATCATGGTTACCAAGAGTACAGTAAGCCTTAGGGAACATTTGGAATAACTTAGCTAATTGATCTTTAGCGGCATTATATTCTGCTCCTACGGACATCCCATCAGGATCATGCTCATGATAGGAGTAACTATGCCCATCTGTTAAGTCACCTATTTGTACTACTGTACCACAGTTATACTCTTCCTGTGTTCTTCTGCAGAAGTCTAGATAGCCATCTAAGATAAAAGGTGCGTGTAAGTCACCTATAACTAGTACGTTCTCTGGATCACCTCCTGTGAATGCTCTAGATACTTGCGTTCTACTATTGTTTACTGTAATCTTACCTAGTTGTGGTGGCGGCATATTGTTCTTCATACGTCTAGCGATACCTCTAACTCTTTCAGCGGTAACATTAAACAACTTTGCAACTTCTGTGTGTTTTGATTGAAACAAGAACTCTGGGTTCTTATTAAGGAAGTCTCGTATTTCCTGATTTGACATTAGTCGAAATTAAGTTTTAAAGAGCCAAGTTTTTCAGTGGTAAGGCCTCGCTCTATAGCCTCTTTGTTTAACAGCATTCTAACCTTAAGTAGTGTCTCATCTGTTACCATTTTAACAGACTCATCAGTTAACATCTCATTCATTAGATCAGATATACTGGTTAAATTAGCGTAGGTACCTTGTATACCAGGACCAACGACAGGACCTGTAGGACCTGAAGTTGTAAGACCTGCCCACTGGCCCATAG
>CALMKR010000213.1 GCA_937867625.1 uncultured bacterium
AGACACCGAATGAGGTATTGTATTTAAAAGGGACAGAAGTCATTGCTTAAAACAATGATGGAATAAAGCTGTTTTTTCTTCATCTCGTCATGGAGCCCACACTTGGTAATGGTGAAGCGACCGAGGGTGCCTCCGAGCGAGATGGTGTGTTTCTGGAACTGATCGAGTGGCGTCTCACGATCACGAAGCGACGCAAGCGCCAGAGCATCGGTCTGGCTAAAAGGCAGTTCATGGATCATTCTCGTCTCCCTGTGGTTTAAGGAACGTCTGCACGTCCCATAGGTTTGCATTGCCCGCTACTATAGAAAATCCCTAGCTAAATAGCAAGGGATTTTCTATATGGAGCTTTAACTAAGATCACTTGGTGGATTGGCTCGTTGGACAGGACTAACGACAGTCGGAGACCACTCGGCTTTGATAGCGCCATGGGTCTTTTCGTAGTCGGCGAGTTGGTGGGCGAGATATTGCTGCAAGCGCTTCGCATGCTGCGGGGTAAGCGAATAGATAGAGGCTTGGTTGCCTGAAGACAGTCCCATCACAAAGAACTCCGGCGTAAAGCCAATGTTAATACTCTCACAAAAAAGTTTTGGGGCTTGTTTCAAGTCATCAGGTTTCATATAGCTTGAGTATACCGTGATTCACCAATTCTGTAACCTTTTGCGTACTTCGACGGTCATAGAGAATAGAAAAGCAAAGGAGCAGCTGATGTTTGTCTATTGTCCGCATTGTGGCCAAGCGTTCTTTACACCAAGCTTCGAGTGGGTGGTACGCTGCCCGCACTGTCGGTACTTGGTACCACTCTGGCACTTTGGGCGCATGAGCGCCCCTTTTTCTTTATATATAGTGCCGTCTACTTCATGACTAAAAGTCACAATACAAGCAGGGACAAAAAGCTGAAAGATGAGGCGCCCAAAATGAGAAAATGTGAGTTGTGAAGAAACGTGGGACGTTTCTGCAAGACTCATTGAGCATTTTGCAAGGGAAACGAAGCAAAAAGCCAATGAGTGGACAGTTTATGTAATAAATATAGACATGTGGTGAATGTTTTCGATTGCCGAGCAACAAAGTGTGGCGGTTTTTTGACCTGCTTGTGGCTACTTTTTACCAAAAAGAGGAGTATAATAAGAGTATATGGAAAACACACCACGTAATGTCATCTTACAAGTTGGATCATTAATTGCGCTCTACTTATCAGCTTCGTTTTTACTCACCCTTGTCTTTGGACTTATTAATATTAGTTACCCAAGTGCTGCAGATAGCTACTGGGAGATTGAAAGTGCGACCGAAAGTATCCGTCTGGGTATTGCGATGCTTATTGTCTTTTTCCCAACCTACATTATCCTGACCCGTCTCATGAATCGTTTTCGTCGCACGGAACACGGTGCACTCTACCAAAACATCACGAAGTGGCTCATTTACCTTTCACTTCTTATTAGCGGGCTAGTACTTCTTGGCACACTTGTTATGGCCATCTACACCTTCCTCAACGGAGACCTCACGACTCGCTTTTTGCTCAAGGCAGCGGCGGTAGTGGGTGTTATTGGCGCAGCCTTCCACTACTACATCCTCGATGCCCGCGGTGTCTGGATGCGCGAAGAAGGAAAGTCAGTCATGTATGGGGTAGGGGCGACTCTCGTAGTTTTCCTCGCTATTGCTTACGGAGTTACCAATATCGAAACTCCTGCCGTAGTTCGTGAAATGAAACTTGATGAGACGCAAGTGAACGACCTCCGCAACGTGCAGTACCAAATTGATAGCTATATGGCGATGAGCAGCTCATCTCTCCCAGACACCCTCGAAGCCGCCTACAAAACAGCAGGTGTAGACGTACCAGCAGCACCAGAAGGTCGCGAAGGGTATACCTACGAAAAGACTGATGGCGGTTTCAAGCTCTGTGCCACCTTCTCCCGCGATAGTGTACAGAATGAATTTGTTGATACCTCATACATTGATCCAGCCGCTAAAATCAAGAATCCTGAAAATTGGAACTATAAGGAAGGACGATACTGTTTTGAAAGAATCGTCAAGTAAAATGAACCAACGAGTCCGTAAGGACGACTATGGTGAAATGACCTAATTTTTAACGACTGATAAGGAGTATAAAAATGGAAATACCCTTGTGGTGTTCGCGAGTAAAGCCTATTCCTAATGGCTTTATCCGCGCCGTATCACTTTGTTTTTGAGTAATGAAAACTTAAACCGCTTCCTCTAGAGGAAGCGGTTTTTGTTTGTCTACGCTACGGGGAGTCGCACCACAAACGTCGTCCCTTCATTCTCCACGGACTGTACCATGATAGTCCCACCAAGCTGCTCCACCGACTCCTTCACAATATAAAGACCTAAACCTGTACCTTCGGCACGGTGTTGCATGGCGTTGCTCGCTCGGAAGAACTTACTAAACAGGCGTGGCAGCTGCTCGGCTGGGATACCGATGCCGCTATCTGCGACGGTAAAGACGAGTTCGCTGCCTTCAAATACGTAGCCAAAGGCGATACGATCACTTGGACGTACGTACTTCACCGCGTTTGAAAGCAGATTACTCGTAATAATATGGAAAAGACGACTGTCTGCTGTGTAGGTGAAGGGTGCAGGAGTGTAGTTCGTCGTCAGCTGTATCTGCTTTTCTTTGATTTGACCTTCGAATTCCTCCACGATGGTAGGGAGATAGGTCGACAGTTCAATTGGCTCAGGGGTAGTGGAAAAAGTACCCGTCTCGAGCTTTGAGACACTGAGGAAGTCATTGATAAGTGCGAGCATACGGGTCACATTGCGGCCCACCTTCATGAGGTAGTTCGTCTGCTTTTCACTGGCCGCACCCCGCATAGAACGTTCGAGCAGCTCCACATTCCATCGGATAGCCGCAACCGGTGTCCGCAACTGGTGGGTCGCGAGCGCCACGAACTCACTTTTGGCCTTATCAACAATTTTGTGCTGCGTCACATCAATCATTGATACAAGGCGTTGGTCAAAGGTTTGATTTACAAAGAAGTATAACGATACCCAGCGTAGTTCATCAGTATAGGTACGGAACTGCAGTTCACTATCCATAATGGTCGAACCGGAAGAAAACTTACCGAGCACCACCGAGAGATGGACGTCATCTTCGTGCGTAAAACGATCACTAATGGTAGTACCGACCAACTCTTCGACATTTCTTCCAAACAATCGAGCGGCTGCTTGATTACAGGTAGTGATGAGACCGGCTTTATCAAGTGTGAGGTAGGGAACAGGACTTTGAGTATAGAGGGTCGAGTAGAGTTCACGAGTTGAGAGCAGTTGATCCTCGTGCCACTTGGCAATGGCTTCGTCTGGCGAGCCAACGGTGACCACGCCAAAGGAGAGGAGAAGCACAAAGCTCGCGAGCATAACTGGCCCAAGTACAGCCGGAAATAGTAGCGAAACCACAAAATAGATACCGCTATAGACCGCAAAGAGAGCCAATACTATGAGGAACATGCGTACGGCTCGCCAAGTACGAAAACCGACTTTGATTTGCATATAGTCATATCATAACAATGTGAGGGCAGACAGGCCATAGAAGTCTATGGTACAATCGTGTTCATGGAAAAGCATATTCTCGTCGTTGAAGATGAAATCGACCTCCGCGAGGCGATGATGGAAGCCCTCCACGAAGAAGGCTATCGTGTCACTGGTGCTGAAAACGGACAGATCGGTCTTGACGCGGCACTCGCTGAACATCCAGACCTCATACTTCTTGACTTGATGATGCCAGTAATGGACGGCCAAGAGATGTTTCGTCGCTTGCGCGAAGACGAATGGGGTCGCAAAGCCAATGTGGTAATTCTCACCGCCATGGATGATGTAAACAATATTGGCCTGGCTCATGAAGCAAAACCACTCGATTACTTTATTAAGGCGCACCACAGTCTCGATGATCTCGTGAAGCAGATTCGACTACTTTTATATACTGTATAGATGGACAAAAGCGACTTGGTGTTGTAAAGTTCGCACAGGATCGTACAACCATCAACGAAGGGGGACTCATGTCCGAACAACCGAAACGGCCTGAACGCAGTTCGGGTAATGTGAAGACTGTCAGCAGCAAAATGCTGGCGGTAGTCGTGACTATCTATGGGTTCTTTTTCCTGGCCGTGGAGGTCGCGGAAGCAATCGGCTGGGGAAAGCTCGTCCTCTGGAGCGTCAGCGCACTCGTCTGCGTTATGGTGCTCACGGGTATCATACTGCGGATTGCCTTCCCAGGTATGCTCACGCTTTTCTTCAGTCACTTCTCTTCACGGACAACCGATGAAGAGAACGAATACTGGATGATCACACCAGAATGGGATGGTCCGGACGTTACAGTGACTCATGAAGACATTGCCGCAATTGGCATCCTTCGGGCACCAATTCCGTTACTTCATGACGAGGCGGTAGATGACCCGGTCATTGACTTTCACGGCCCTGCTGCGCAGCGAAAGAAGGGCTGGTGGTAGATTCTCCACTATCTGCTCTGGCTGTACCGCCTCTGAGGGCGGCATGACTGACAGTAGGAGACTGATGCAATCTGACGGGCGCCCCCAAGGCGCCTGTCTTTCTTTTTACATTTTTATAATCCATGGCATACTAACAATTACCTTATTCATAAATTACGAGGGTATTCTATGCACAAAAAATTTGACAACGCGATTGAGAAGAAGTGGCAGCAAGTCTGGAACGAATCGGGTCAACACACGGTTGATGACCGTGACCACAGTCGCGAAAAGGAATACCTCCTCGTTGAGTGGCCCTACCCATCAGGGAACCTCCATATCGGTCACTGGTATGCCTTTGCGGTACCAGATATCTACGCCCGCTTCCGCCAGATGCAGGGGAAGCAGGTACTCTTCCCAATGGGCTTTGATGCCTTTGGTCTACCTGCCGAAAATGCCGCTATCAAGCGAGGCCTCAACCCTAAGACCTGGACCTACGACAATATGGCGTACATGCGCGAACAGCTCGCCAGTATGGGCAACATGTTCGCCTGGGACAAAACTACCTCAAGTACGGACGAGAGCTACTACAAGTGGACACAGTGGATGTTTACGCAGTTTTTTAACAATGGCATTGCCTATCGAGGCAAAGGGGTCGTGAACTGGTGTCCAGGGTGTAACACCGTGATAGCGAACGAACAGGTACTCGCCGATGGTACCTGTGAGCGCTCGGGTGATGTGATAGAGAAGCGAGAGATGCCACAGTGGATGCTCCGCATTACACAGTACGCTGATCGCCTCACCGACGACCTCGCTGCTCTTGATTGGCCAGAACACATCAAGGAAGCCCAGCGTCAGTGGATTGGCCGCTCGAAGGGTGCCGAGATTGACTTCACCCTGCAAGCCACAAACTCGAACTCTTCGCCAACACCTAGGACATCGGATGTCCTAGGTCAAGTCACGGTCTTTACCACTCGTCCAGATACGCTCTTTGGAGCTACTTATCTGGTCCTCGCTCCCGAGCATCCACTTCTCCAAAGCAACACAGTACGAGGCGAGACCTCGAACATAAGTGACGTCGATGCCTATGTAGCAAAAGCCAAGCAAAAGGATGAACAAGACCGACTTGATGCTACAAAGGAGAAGACCGGTGTAAAGCTTGAAGGAGTGACTGCGACTAATCCCGCCAGCGGTGAGACGATTCCAGTCTTTGTCGCCGACTACGTACTGGGCGGCTATGGTACCGGCGCCATTATGGCCGTGCCAGCACATGATGAACGTGATTTCGAATTCGCTCGGAAGTTTGATCTGCCAGTGAAGCAGGTAGTT
The DNA here is from genome assembly GCA_937867625.1 of uncultured bacterium. GTDB lineage: Bacteria > Patescibacteriota > Minisyncoccia > Phycocordibacterales > UBA918 > OLB19. The sequence goes on from CALMKR010000213.1 coordinate 5,760, forward strand.
ACACGATTCTTTACTGCAGAGGGTGAAGATGCACCTCGTCATGGTCTTGAAACCATTAGTAGACCAGCAATAGATATCATCATAGAACATCCTTCGGATGGGACATTTTTATTGCAAAGAGAAAAAGATGGTGATCGTGATTTGGTACATCTTGTCGGTGGTGGAACTGATGGAGAAGATGAGTTGATTGCAGTTGAACGTGAATTAATTGAAGAAACAGGCTTTACAAATTTTGAGTTTGTTTCAAAAGAACCTGTATTTATTACTAAAGCAATTGGTTTTAGACACAGTAAAAATAAAAATCAAAGTGGAACGAGCCACTTCTATCACATCAAATTGAAAGATTTAGAACAAGTGCCGTCTGAAATTGATGAAGGTAAACACACAATCGAATGGGTAAATAAAGGTGACGTAGCCGAACTTATAACTTGGTCATGGCATCTACGTGGATGGCAGGCTTTTCTTGGAGATGTACTTGTTACGGAGCGTGGTGTTCTCATAAACTCTGCTGAATTTGACGGCATGGATAGTGAAGAAGCAAAAGAAAAGATTACACACAAGGTTGGTGGCCGTATGACCTCGACCTACCGTCTCCGGGACTGGTCTATCGGTCGGCAGCGCTACTGGGGTGTCCCAATCCCAATTGTCTACAGTCCAGAGGGTGTAGCACATATCGTACCGGAAGAGCATCTCCCCTGGACACTCCCCGAGGATGTGGACTTCACCCCAACTGGTGAACCACCACTCGCAAAAAGTGAAGCCTTGAAGCGACGAACCGAGGAAATCTTTGGTGCCGGTTGGACTCCCGAGGTCGAGACCATGGACACCTTCGTTGATTCTTCGTGGTACTTCCTGCGCTATATAGACAATGCGAACAGTACCTCGCTTTCGTCACTAGAGAAACAAAAAGACTGGATGCCAATTGATATCTACTTTGGCGGGGCCGAACACACCACCATGCACCTCCTTTATTCCCGCTTCTGGCAGAAGGCCTTGTTTGACCTTGGTCTCGTGACCGAGAGTGAGCCGTACCGTCGACGTATCAATCGCGGACTGATCTTGGGTCCAGACGGCAACAAAATGAGTAAGAGTAAAGGGAACGTGATCGACCCAGATGAACAGGTGAAGCTCGTGGGAGCAGACACCGTCAAAATGTACCTCGCCTTTATGGGACCGTACGAAGGTAACAACTATCCGTGGGATATGGGTGGGATTGCTGGCGTGCGACGCTTCCTCGAACGAGCCTACGGTCTCGGCGAACATATTACGAATGAGGAAAGTGCTGAAGTAACCCGTCAGCTCCACAAAACCATCATCAAAGTCGGTGGGGATATTGCGGAGTTCAAGTTCAACACAGCGATTAGTGCCATGATGATCTTTGTGAACCTCGCTGAGAAGGCCGGGCTTACCAAAGCATCATACGAGTCATTTGTACGACTCCTCGCTCCATTTGCCCCACACCTCACCGAAGAGATCTGGCACGGACTTGGGCATGATTCGAGTATCCACCTAGAAACCTATCCGGCAGGGGACGCCAGTCTCGCTCGTGATACCGAGGTAGTGATTGGCGTACAGGTCAACGGCAAGCTCCGCGGCAACATTACCGTGGCTCCAGACGCAACCGAAAACACAGCCCTAGAATCTGCTCGGGCAGACCAAAACATCACAAAGTACGTCAGTGGGGGAACTGTCAGGAAAGTTATCTACATCCCTGGCAAAATCCTCAATATTATCGTCACCTAACGGCTTTACGACGGGGTTTGACGTTTGTCAAATGACATGATATAACAAGTGACGACAACTAATTGGAGGGGGTCACCATATTAAGAAAACCATTATTTTTTGCGGAAATTATGATTACGTTTAAACCAAAACAAGTCACCAAAAAGCTCCTCACAGCTATTGGTGAACGAGCTCGTGATGTGCTCGAAAAGCGCTACGGCCTCGGCAATGACAACGAGACTTTTACGCTTGAAGCGATTGGTCAGACCTACGGCATCACTCGTGAGCGTGTTCGTCAGATCGAAAACTACGGTATTTCGACTATCCAGAAGTCGGCTGCGTATACTGAGCATGCCGAACTCCTCGCCGAGCTCCAAGAAGCCATCCGCCTTCTTGGTGGTGGTGTAGTGGCAGAAAACGTCCTCCTCGAGAGTCTCACCAAGGACGAATCAACTCGCAACCACCTCTACTTCCTCCTCGTCGTTGGCGATGCTTTCTACAAGGGCAAGGAAAACCCTCTCTATCACCACCGTTGGTTCACCGAAAAGAAGGTAGCCGACGTGGTTGAAAAAGCCCTCAAAAATGTGCATGGCACCCTCAATCGAGACGACCTTGTTTCTGAAAGTGAAATCCTCACTCGTTTCCGCAATGAACTCATCGAAATCGCTGAGAAGCATGATGATGAGACCCTCAAGCGTTGGCTCTTGATCTCAAAGCAGATCGCCAAGAACCCACTCGGCGACTGGGGACCAAGCGACAGTCCAAATGTTCGCGTGAAGGGTATCCGTGACTACGCCTACCTTGCCGTGAAGCGCCATGGTTCACCAATGCACTTCAAAGAAGTTTCAAAGGCGATCCAAGACCTCTTTGACCACAAAGCGCATGTGGCAACTACCCACAACGAACTCATCAAAGACGAACGCTTCGTACTCGTCGGTCGTGGCCTCTACGCGCTGACTGAATGGGGTTACACAGCCGGTGTCGTCAAGGATGTCCTGCGCGAAATCCTTGAAACCGAAGGCCCACTATCCCGCGAAGAACTCATCGAGAAGGTGCGCAAAGAACGATACGTGAAGGACAATACCATCATCGTAAACCTCCAGGACGCAAACCTCTTCAAACGATTAAGTAATGGTCAGTATACATTGACTGACTAATCATACATA
>CALMKR010000214.1 GCA_937867625.1 uncultured bacterium
ATTTACCGTGACGGTTTCCATATCGCGACCACAAGTCTCACGACTTTTAGTGACACAGGGCTGGCGCCGAGTACCACCTATAGCTATACCATTGATGCTTTTGACGTTTTTTACAACGTATCAAGCTCTTCATTGCCTCTGGCGACGACTACGTTACCGATGCCAGTAATTCCACCGGCGACGACGACACCAGCGCAGAATACTCCTGCGGGAGCGACATCTGTACCAGCTTTGCGATCGTTCCTGATTACACCAAGGGAGCAATCGGCGACGCTCGATTTCACCTCGTATGGACCAACTCGGTACATTATTCGTTTTGGTCGTACGACAGCTTATGAAATGGGGAGTGTTTCAACTAACCTCTTCAAAACAAACCAGCAAGCGATTTTGAGCAATCTTGAACCAGGCACAACTTATTATGTGGAAGTATCACTCGTGAATGGTTTTGGCGTGCAGCGATTAGTGAGACAAGAGCAATTCACTACCATTGCGGCCATCACCTCATCTGTTCCTACGAGTGTAACTAATCTACGTGGTCGTAGTACTACCAATACGGCAGAATTATCTTGGCAAAATCCAGATGATTTTGAGTCGATTCGAGTCGTGAGAAGTCATCTTTTTTATCCAGCCGATATCTATGACGGCGTGACGGTATATAAAGGCCGAGGATCTGATGTGGTAGACAAAGATGTATTTAGCGATATTGATACGGCGTATTACGCTGTGTTTGCTATCACTAAAGATGGTAAGGTAGCTGCTCCAGCGGTGCTCAGACTCTCTCGTGGTAGCGGTAGCCAAACAACCAAAGATGCATCCGGTGGAGCGACAAATGTATTACCGGTCACTCCTTCGTTGCCAGATATAACCGCTGCTCCAGAATATGAACGTTACCTACAACCGAGTGATATTTTTTTGACGGTCAATGACAGTACGCTCACCTTTGACTCTCTCCAGACCCTGCCTACTCGTGAACGGGTACTGGTTTCTATTCCGGCGACTGCCGTACCGAATCACCTCAAAACTATTTTGGTATCGGTCTATGATCCGACCGATAATAATCAAGTGACTACGTACCTTCTAAAATTACGAGGCGATGGGGGAGCTTACGAAGTTTCTTTTGCATCGAGTAACGTAGCGGGTGAAGGAAAAATGATGATTGAATTATATGACTATGAACGAGTGGTGGTTCGCCGTATTTCCCGTACGATTATCTACCATGATGGGGGTGATACAGAGCGGCTAGGCGGACGGTGGCCACAGACGCTTCCTGCGCAGTGGTGGTGGTCAATCATCCCTTTCCTTATCGTACTTGGTATCAGGCGATTTTGGTTGGTATGGCGGCGTGAGGATAACCAGTAATGCCTCGTCCTATAAGTACGCTATAGTACATATAAATTAACAATTTATCCCAGACAGTTCTTATGGCAAAAGTAGCAATTAACGGATTTGGACGTATCGGACGGACATTTTTTCGGATGGCATTTTCACATCCTGATATTGAAATTGTTGCCATTAACGATCTCGGCAATATCGACAACTTGGCGTATCTTCTGACCTACGATTCTGCTTACGGCCGAGCTCCATTTACGGTCACCGTAGAAGGTACTGAGCTCGTGGTTGATGGCAAGCGAATTGCCATCGTGCAGGAAAAGGACCCGGCCAAGTTACCGTGGGGAGCGATGGGTGTTGATGTAGTAGTTGAATCAACTGGTTTCTTCACAACGTACAGTGGTGCTGGTGCACATCTCACCGCTGGAGCTAAACGGGTGGTGATCTCTGCGCCAGCTAAAGACGATGGTGGTGGCGTGCCAGGTGCGACGGTACTGATGGGGGTGAACGAAAATGAGCTCACTACCTGTCAGGTGACCTCAAATGCTTCGTGTACTACTAATGCCACGAGTCCACTTATTGCTATTCTCAAAGAAGTGATTGGTATTGAGAAGGCACTTCTGAGTACCGTACACGCCTACACCGCATCGCAGTCACTCGTTGATGCGCCAAAAAAAGACTGGCGAGAAGGACGGGCAGCAGCCCTCAATATTGTGCCGACGAGTACCGGAGCAGCTATTGCGACCACGCTTGCACACCCAGAACTCTCGGGTAAGTTCGATGGTATTTCACTACGTGTACCAGTACCAGTTGGGTCGATTGTGGACGTCACATTTTTGGCCTCACGTCCCACTACCGTCGAAGAAGTAAATGCGGCATTAACTACGGCGGCGGCCTCAGACCGTTGGAAGCATCTCTTTGCGGTGACGACTGAAGCATTGGTATCGAGTGATATCATTGGTGCCCGCTATGCCTCGATTGCTGATTTGGCGTTTACGCGAGTAGTTGACGGAGACCTCGTCAAAGTTATGGCTTGGTATGACAACGAAACTAGCTACACCCACACACTCGTTGAACACGTTGCGGCCGTAGCGAAGTCACTTTCGTAATCTTTGTGCGTATGAGCGAAGAAAGACCACGACAATTTGCAACGTTGTACCTGGCGAGTGATCATGCTGGTTTTGCCTACAAAGAAGCAGTAAAGGAGTGGCTTTCAGCCGAAAATTTTTTGGTGATTGATGCAGGAGCTGAAGCTTTTGAAGGGGAGGATGATTTTCCTGATTTTGTGATTCCCGCCGTAGGGGCCATGGTCGGTGATAGAGAAGGTGAGGCGGGTGCCATTGTGTTTGGTGGTTCTGGTCAAGGGGAGGCGATGGCGGCGAATCGGGTCAAAGGAGCTCGGGCTGTGGTTTATTACGGTGGTAATAAGACAATTCCTACTTTGGGTCGTGAACATAATGCGGCGAACGTCCTTTCGATCGGCGCTCGCTTTGTCACTATTGATGAAGCTAAAGAAGCTATTTGGAACTGGCTTCATACCGAACCCCTACACGAAGAGAAATACGCCCGTCGTAATCAAAAACTCGATTGGTAGTTATTCATCATGCTTACCTCACCAATTATTCCTGCGATTATTCCAGACTCAGTAGACGCAGTCACCAGCTTTCTGCGCTCGCTACCAGGAGTTCCTGAACTTCATCTCGATGTCGTTGATGGTTCGTTTGTGCCATTTACCTCATGGCCATATGAACCTCAGGGCAATCCAGCGGAAGTGCTGTTACTGTGTGAGGCGGTGACACTCGAAGTTGATCTCATGGTGTCAGCACCCTTGCCGGCTGCGCGGGCTTGGTTGTCGGCTGGGGCTGATATGCTTGTATTTCGTATTGAGACGATTACTCCAGAGGCATTGCGATTATTTGCCGAAGAAACGGCGGTCACTATTGGTGTGGCAGCGAATAACGACACCCCCAACGAATCGCTTTTACCATACCTCAGTATTGCTGATTATGTGCAGGTGATGGGCATAAAAGATATTGGTACCCAGGGACAGCCGTTTGATGAACGAGCAATAGCCCGGGTGGAATGGCTGCGGGCTTACGATGCGGCACTGGTTATCAGCATCGACGGAAGTGTGAATGCTGAAAAGCTGCCATTGCTCACATCATACAAACTCGACCGTTATATTGTTGGCTCTGCTATTAGTCGTGCCCTTGAGCCAAAAGCTGCGTACGCTACTTTTTCTCGTCTTGCTCTTCAACAGGCTGCGACGTAGTACCTCGTTTGGTGCGGTATACTAGTGATGTCTATGCATTATCTTTCTTCGGCGGATGTTACCCGTCTTGAACTACAAGCCAATACCATTCGTCAGAGTATTATTGAAATGCTCTTTGAGGCGAAGAGTGGGCATACCGCTGGTCCTTTAGGTATGGCGGATATTTTTACGTTACTCTATTTTGAGGTTTTGCAGCATGATCCAAAGAACCCAACCTGGGCAGACCGCGATCGACTGATTCTCTCCAATGGTCACATTTGTCCGGTACTTTATGCGACGCTCGCACATGCCGGTTACTTTCCGGTTGAGGAACTGATGACGTTGCGCAAGTTCGGTTCACGCCTCCAGGGGCATCCGCATCGTGAATCATTGCCAGGAGTGGAGACGAGCTCGGGACCGCTCGGAAGCGGCCTGTCTCAGGCGGTGGGGATGGCACTGGCGGAACGGATTGATAATCCGTATTCCTCAAAATACTTCTATTGTCTGACTGGCGACGGGGAGCTTGATGAAGGACAGATTTGGGAAGCTGCACTGCTCGCTGGTAAAGAAAAACTCCATAACCTTATCGTGATTGTTGATCGTAATGGTATCCAGATTGATGGCTATACAAAAGATGTCATGCCACTTGAACCACTCCGCGAAAAATTCGAAGCTTTTAACTTTGATGTGCAGGAAGTTGATGGGCACAATATCCGAGCAGTTAATGATGCGATTGGTAAAGCGCAGGCCGTGTACAGTCAACCGTCACTGATTATTGCGCATACGGTGGCCTCGAAAGGCGTGGATGTCTTTGAGCGAGATTTCCGTTGGCACGGTAATCCTCCGGGCAAAGGCCCAGAGGATCGTGTCCCACGTAGTGAACAAGCCAAAGTGGCGCTTGAAAAACTCCGCACCCTCGCCGGCACTATTAGTAAGCATGATATTTCTTAGGTATGTTTGTTACTCATCTCCATCCTAATCTCACTGGTGCGACACCGCTCGAAAAAGCGGCTAGTCGGATTGGTTTTGGTGAAGGTCTCGTGGAGGCAGGGAAGCGCGACGAACGAGTGGTGGCCCTTTCGGCTGATCTCACTGAGTCCACGCGTACGTTGCCGTTCGCTGAAGCCTTTCCAAAACGATTTGTGCAGGTTGGTATCACTGAGCAAAATATGGCCTCAGTAGCGGCTGGTGTGGCCATGATGGGCAAGATACCATTTATTGCCTCATACGCGATGTTTTCGCCAGGCCGTAACTGGGAACAGATCCGCACGACCATTGCCTACAATAATAGCAATGTAAAAATTGTCGGAGCCCATGCAGGGATTTCGGTTGGACCTGATGGTGCCACACACCAAGCGATTGAAGATATTGCGCTCATGCGGGTGATGCCGAATATGATTGTTATTAATCCGGTTGATGTCCACGAAGCGCGTAAGGCCACTCTCTGGGCTGCCAAACATGAAGGTCCTGTTTATATTAGGTTGGGTCGGAGCGATACGCCGCTTGTGACTACTCCTGAATCACCATTTGAGATTGGTAAAGCGCAGCTATTTTACAAACATAATCCTAGTCATGGAAAAAAAGTCGGTATTATCAGCACTGGCCAGCTTACCTACGAGGCGCTGCGGGCAGCGGTCGAGCTTGAGTCTCGCGGTGTTGGCGCTGGCGTTCTTCACATGGCTACGATCAAACCATTTGATGGTGATGGCGTCCTCGAGTTTGCCAAAGATTTTGATTTTATCGTGACACTCGAAGAGCATCAGCGAACTGGCGGTCTTGGTAGTGCGGTCGCAGAGCACCTCAGTTTGGTGCATCCAATGCGAGTGATTCGCCTTGGCGTTGATGATCAGTTTGGTCAGTCAGGTGAGCCAGATGAACTACTTGCTCACTACGGTCTTAATGCCGCGGCAGTGGTAACGGCAGTTACCGGAGCCATTAACTAATAAGGCCACACACAAAAATCACCAGCGCGAGCTGGTGATTTTTGTGTGTACATTATTTAGATTTAGTCAGGTTCTGAGACTTCTTATTCTAGGTATGGTCAAAAAGCCGTCAGACGAGTGAGAAAGCATGGGACGCTTTCGTAAAACCTTTTGAGGTAGTTTGTGAGTGTAACGATGCAAACTACCTCAAAAGGTGTACTGTTCCTGTAAGGAAGCGCAAATGAGATTTTTTAACGCAACTAACTGATGGCTACCGCTTGGTATTCAGCAGGACGGTTCTTGAGGAATTCTTCAAGCTGTGCCCGAGAGAGGAGGCCTTTTTGGGCACCAATGTACTGCACTACTGACATAGAATTGATTGGTCCCCAGGCAAGCGCTTCAGCTGGTGTAAGACCTAGGGCAATTGCACTCGTAAAGGTTGAGGCGAACGCATCACCAGCACCGGTACGATCGACTGGATCGGCCGGGTCTGGGTACATTGGCATATGCCACGCCTGATCTTCTGCATCAAGCACATACGCACCGTGCGGGCCGTCGGTTATAACGGGGAGTTTTGGACCAAGGTCTCGAATGGCACGCATGAGGGTCGGCACATGTCCTTCGGTGGTATTAAGTAGCTGCTGCGCCTCTTCTTTGTTACAGAAAAAGATCTCGGTAACTTCGTAGAGGTCCTTGAGTTCTGTGTAGCCGAGTTTGATTTGGTAGGTGCCAGGTTGGAAGACGAGCTTCGTTTCCGGATTAGCTTTTACGTAGGCTGCGATTTCATGGTGATGCGGCACCCCGTGTTCACCAATTGAAGAAAAGTAAATAAAGCGTGGTGGTACCGGGAAAGCGGGGAGGACGTACGGGAACTTCTCGTGCTTGATGAGAATCGTTCGCTCTGGCCCGTAGCGCAAAACATAATGATAGTTCGTAATCTTGCCTTCGTGGAGCTTTACGTATTCGGTATTAAGACCTTCATTGCGAAGTGTCTCCAAACACTCTTTACCATTGCGGTCCTGACCGAGGCTCGATACAAGTGTCGAGTGGAGACCAAGTCGATGGGCTGAAACAGCCGCATTAGGGGAGTTGCCTACCGCATTAAGCACGGTCACTTCTTCGTAGGGAAGTTTCTGACCAAATGGCATGTGGAGGGTTTGTCGGCCAGTGTCGAGGTCCTGGCTCACATCGGCATCATCTTTTGATAATTGAATAAAGGCATCTACTACCAAGTCGCCAATGGCAACAAAATCATATTGATCTGACATATAAAAAAGTATAACACTTCATTTCGTGACGGTTAGCTAATTGTCCTAGCCTGGGGAAGGTGTCTCGGGACGTTTCTCTGAAGATTTGCTATACTAAAACTCCTATGAGGAGGAATCTCTTTTTGCTGTGTATCTGCGTATATGTGCTGACTCCTGTGACTATGGTGCAGGCTGAGACTGATGCAGAACGGCGGGCGCGTCTCGAACAAGAACTACAAAATGTCGAGCGACAGATTTTGACCCAGGAACGTCTCGTCGAAGACAAACAAGCAGAACGCCAGTCACTCGAACGTGATATCAATATAATTGAAGGCAAGATAAGTAAAGCGCAGCTTGGTATCAAAGCACGAGAAATTGCGATCACTCAATTGTCTGACCAGATAGGAGAAAAGGAGATTGTGCTCCAGATTCTCAGTGAACGACTTAATCGTCAAGAACAATCGTTAGCCGACCTCGTTCGCAAAGCTGCCTCGATGGAAGATTTTTCACTCATTGAAATTCTCCTCAGTAAGAAAAGTTTTTCGGAATTCTTTTCTGAGTACGAGCAGTATGCAGCGGTGAAAAAAGCGCTTAATGAATCGCTGGGTGCGCTCCATGAGATCAAGTCCGATACTCATGAGCAAAAAAGTCTCTTGGCTGACAAACAAGAAACCGAAGCTGAGATGAAGCATATTCAGGAGTTAGAAAAAAAGGGGATTGAAGCACAAGAGAAAGAGAAGGCTCGTATCCTCACCACGACCAAAGGACAGGAGGCTGAGTATCAAAGACTCTTGCGGTCCCAACAGCAAACTGCGGCCCAGTTGCGTAATGCGCTCTTTAATCTCCTCGGTGGAGGTGGCGGTATCTCACTCCCGCAGGCGGTTGAGTTGGCGAAGTATGCGGCGAGTCAGACCGGCGTCGATGCTTCAATGATTCTGGCTATCTTGGAACAAGAGACAAACCTTGGTTCTAACCTTGGTAGTTGTGCCTACAATGATATCCGGGGTGACCGTCCGGTGATGCATCCAGATCGTGACCAGCCAGTCTTTTTGGCAATCGCCTCGATACTAGGGTTTGATGCACGTTCACGATCGGTATCGTGTCCAATTGTTAGTAATGGTGCACGTATCGGCTGGGGTGGAGCGATGGGGCCGTCACAGTTTATTCCGTCAACCTGGTCGGTCTACGGCGGTATTGTTAATACTGGCAGTGGCTATGTCTACAGCGAAAGCGCAGACGCCATCAGACGAATTAATGGTACTGGCTCGCCAGCTAATCCGTTTAATAATCAGGACGCCTTTATTGCGACAGCGCTCCTGCTGCGCGATAACGGCGCTAATGGTACCTTTGCGGGCGACCGGCTGGCGGCTCTGCGCTACTACGCCGGTTGGGGCGGGGCGAATAATCCAGCCAATGCCTTTTATGGCGATCAGGTGATGAATCGGAAGGCCAAATTTGAGGGGCAGATCCAAATTTTGGGAGGCTCCTAGAAAAAGCCACAATATGTCCGGATACTGCGTTGCCGGCGTCACTCATTTGGTCAACGTACAGCAAGTACGTCTCCCGCACTCATTCCTAGGCGCCTTGTCTGCGGACATATTGTTGCTTTTTTGTCCGCTGACATGACAAGCAATTACTAAGTCTTGTCAGAATCTGATTATCTGCTATAGTGTGGCACACAAAGTGTAACTTATATATATGAAAGCAGATATTCACCCAGATAACTACCGACAGGTCATTTTCCACGATAACTCAAGTGGCGAACGTTTTTTGCTCGGTTCAACCATTGAAACAACCTCTACTGATAAGTGGACTGATGGGACTGAGTACCCAATTGCTTTTGTGGATGTTTCAAGTGCCTCACACCCATTTTATACTGGTCAGGAAAAAGTGATGGACACTGCTGGTCGTGTCGAACGTTTCAAGGCTCGTGCCTCAAAGGCCGTCTCGAAGAAGAAGGCAGCCTAACGACGAACAGTTAAGACGCCGTGTGCACGCCTGTGCGCACGGCGTCCGTCTGTTATAATAATTACCTACTTATGTCACCTTGGGATGAAGATACACTCACTGCCTTACGCGAAAATCACAAAACGCAGTTTTTGATGACACAATTTGACGCCCTCATGAAGCATTATGAGGATGCGGTTGCGATGGTAGAAAGTGATCCGAGTCTTAAGGAATTGGCAGAAGAAGAAGTGGCGCTCCTCAAAGCCCAGCTTGATGAACAGCTAAAGACCATGGAAGATATCGTAGCGGTAGATGCGGCCGAAGACGAAAAACCATACGGGGTACTCCTTGAGGTACGAGCAGGTGCTGGGGGAGACGAGGCCGCCCTCTTTGCGCAGGAGCTCGCTACCATGTACACCACCTATGCCCGTAACCAGGGATGGTTAGTTAGTTGTGAGTATGAAGCAATGGCTGGCGTTGGTGGCTACAAAGAAGCGGCCTTTGAAATCATCCACCCAGGCGCGTATGAGGCCTTTAAATACGAAACCGGAGTCCACCGCGTGCAGCGTATCCCGGTGACCGAAAAAGCTGGCCGTATTCATACCTCAACCGCTTCAGTCGCAATTTTGCCACTACGCAAAAAACCAACCATTGAAATCAATATGAGTGATATTGATATGGAATTTTCTAAGTCTGGTGGTGCCGGTGGCCAAAACGTTAACAAGGTCGAAACGGCCGTACGACTCATTCACAAGCCAACTGGTATTGATGTCCGTAGTCAAAGTGAACGCTCGCAGCTCAAAAACCGTGAAAAAGCCATGACTATTTTGGTTGCCAAGCTAGAGACCATACATGAAGAAGAAGAGGCCAAAAAGCACGCCAATGAACGGAAAAACCAGATTGGAACGGGTGATCGGTCAGAAAAGATCCGTACCTACAACTTCCCGCAAAACCGTATTACTGACCACCGTATCAAAGTCTCATGGCACAACATCGAAGGAATCCTCAGGGCGGGTAAGCTTGAGGACGTGGTAGAGTCGATGGCAAAGGCCGAGCGGGGCGAACTGCAAGGAACGGAGGAAGTTGCAGATTAACCCCCGTTGTGGTACTATGCGCCCGCTCTGGGCATTGTTCATATAACCACGTCCAAACAGAACTTCTTCATTTCGAGCGAACAGCAAGCTGGAGGCTGAGGCATATTAAAATATGACAAGGCCGAAGTGTAGCTGTGCAGCCGAAATGATGGAGTTATGAGGGACGAGCATCATAGCATCTCTTGCGTTGGTTATATGAATAGTGCCAAAGACTCGAGCGGATTTACAATTTATCGTTATTATGAAAGCACCATCTACGAATCTCATCGAACGACTGTTCGCTTCTGGGGCCCACTTTGGCTTCAAGAAAAGTCGTCGTCATCCTACGGTTACTCCGTACTTATTTACGTCAAAAGACGGTAGTGATATTTTTGACCTCGAACAAACTGCCTCATCAATCGAAGCTGCTAAGGCTATGCTTGAAGAAGCAGGAAAGAACGGCAAGACCGTTTTGTTTGTGGCTACCAAAGATGAAATGTCACGTTTAGTAAAAGATACCGCTGAGAAGATTGCCCAGCCATACGTCGTGAACCGATGGATTGGTGGTATGTTTACCAACTGGTCAGAAATCAAGAAGCGTATCTACCGACTCGAGTCTCTCATTAATGAAAAGGAATCAGGTGAACTTGATCGCAAGTACACCAAGAAGGAGCGTGTGCTCATCAATCGCGAAATTGATAAACTCCAGTTTAACTTCGGTGGTATCAAGACCTGCCAGAAGGTAGCTGATGTCATGGTTGTCGTTGACCCACGTCACGATCACATCGCCATTACCGAAGCGGCAGAAATGAATGTGCCAACGATTGCTATCATGAGTTCAGACTGCGATGCGTCTAAGGTAACGTACCCAATTACCGTGAACGACGCACTCCAGAGTAGTGTGGCGATCGTTCTCGCTGAACTTGGTACTGCGTACCAGAACGGTAAGGCTCTTTACGTACCAAAGCCAGCCGCCCCACGTCCTGATACTCGTCCAGTCCGACGTCCTCGTACTGACGCCTAAGGTGTCCTTGGTGTGGAGTCACTCCACCCACCATCTCATTGTTCGTTTTAACTCACATAATTATGGAAATTACATCAGCCCAATTGAAAGAATTACGCGACCAAACTGGTATCTCAGTGATGCAGTGTAAGCGCGCCCTTGAAGAAGCCGGTGGCGATATGGAAAAGGCCATCATTATCTTGAAGCGTAAGCGCAGTGAAGCAGCTGAAAAGAAATCAGATCGCGAAATTGGTGCTGGTGCAGTGGGTGTGTACGTCCATAACACAAATGAAGTAGCGGCCATGGTACTCCTTGGTTGTGAGACCGACTTCGTTGCGAAGAACGCTGAGTTCGTCGCACTTGCTCGTGATATTGCGATGCACGTCGCTGCGGTGTCACCGAAGTACATCCATAAGGCAGAAATTGGCGAATCACAAATCGAGAAGGCTAAAGAAGTTCTCCTTGCTGAAATCAAAGACAAGCCGGCTGATATGCAGGAGAAAATTCTTACCGGCAAGATGGATTCATACTTCAAAGAACAGGTACTTATGGAGCAGGCTTTCGTGAAGAATCCTGAAACTACCATCGCTGAAATGATTTCTGGCGCTGTTCAGAAGTTTGGTGAAAACGTCACGGTTGTCAAAATTGAACGTCTCTCAATTAAGTAATTGATTGGGTACTTCACTGTATGTGGCTCCCATTTCTTTATGCTGGTTTGTTACTCGTCATGTTTGGCGCGTATCTTACTTTAGTAAAGCGGGAGGAGCGACGGCAACAACGGTTTGTTCTAGCAACACTCCGGGGTCGTGCGGACGATGCAATTGTGCGCATGGTATCTTGGTGCGAAGGTATTATCCGCTATGTCGTGCGCTACGTTATTACCTTGTCTTGGTACTACAGTCTCCATGCCTTTTTGAAAGTACTGATGAAGTCCTTGGCTGGAGCCTATCATGTTCTTGAATCAATTTTGATTCGTAATCGTGATCGAGCACGAGCCCTCCGCAAGGAGCGGCGATCTGTCACCAAAAATCACCTCACCCATATCGCTGATCATAAGGCGGAGACGAAGCTTAGTCCGGCAGAGGAACGTCGTCGCAAAGATAAAGCTTTAAAGGGGTAGGGAGAAGTTTGGTTGCGTTTTTTATCCAATCAGGCATAATAGGCGCACCTTAATTGGAGGTAGGGGTTGAAGTGCATAGATTAAAGATTTGAGGTGACGTGCGAAGGTGGTGGAGTTGGAATAGTGTGGGACACTATTCCAACACTTGTAACATTAAAAGCTGTGAGCCGACTTAGCTCAGTTGGTAGAGCAACTCACTTGTAATGAGTAGGTCCTCGGTTCGAGCCCGAGAGTCGGCTCACAGCTTTGAATGAAAAAATGAGTAGGTCGTCAGTTCGAGCCTGACAAATGGCTCCGATACGAGGGAAGTAGAGAAGAAAGCGAAGCGGGCACTAACAAGAAACGACCAAAAGAAAGCTAGCTTTCTTTTGGTCGTTTCTTGTTAGTGTAGTCGGACTTTGTCCGACCTTCTCTATTTCCGAGTGAGGCCATAGTGTATCGTTAGATACAAATGGCTCCAAGTTTTGAATCATTAAAATAAACCTCAGGCTATAAAGCTCGAGGTTTATTTTGTAACACGCCACTTCCTGCCGTTACCTTTGTTGAGATTTCTAAAGTGAGGTGTAAGAGCGTGGCAATTGGGACAAAGTAAACGTAGATTATTGCAATGATTATTGTTGGAGTTTCCGTCCTCGTGGTCAACCTCAAGAGGCACCTTGCCGGTAACTGGATGTACTTTTCGCCATCCACACGAACTACATTTTTCACCAGTTTTCTGGAGCAGGTATCTCTTTAGGTGCTTTGAGATATTTTTTGTCTTTAGGTGACTATTACCTCTGGCACAATCTGCCAACCAAACAGTAATAACTCGTTGGTGTTCGTAGTCCTTTTGACACTGGTTCGAACAATAGATTTTCTGATGCCTTTTTTGCAGGCTATTTTGACAGAAGCGACAGGTTGCCATACAAGAATAATACCACATGAATGGGTAAGCGGTGGTATACAATGAATAAATTGAACCACACGTATAACAACACAACCTACAAAACGCCACTTTTTTTATCACGAAAACAGGAGTATACTACCAGGTATCTATGGAGGAGATGGACAACCAGTCGCACCTATTATCCTATGCCCGTCGGGCTGATTTTCATGTAGGTCGTGCTACAGAGCTCACTGGGCGAGCCCGGGTACTCTATCGCTGTCTGGAGATTTTGCCGGGTTTGGCATCTTGGTCTACCTTGATCGGAGTTATTTTGATGTCGATATACGCACCATTTTTTGCGGCGTACTTCATCATTGCGTTTGCGTTGTTTTGGGTTTTGAAGACAGCCTTTTTGTCGTACCACCTACGTTATAACTGGAAGCGACTTCGTCATCATATGGCGCTTGATTGGCAGGCGCTCATAGCCGAGCGTGAGTATGCGCATATACACCAAGTGGTGATTCTCCCGTTTTACAAAGAGCCTGAGTCGGTAGTGCGTGCCACCCTCGAATCATTACAAGCAGTAAAGTATGATCACAAAAAGATTATTGTGGTACTGGCTGCCGAGGCCCGGGCTGGTGCAGAGGCGCAAGCGCTTGCTGCCAAGATGACCACTGAATTCGGTCCTACTTTCGGCGACTTTTTGGTTACCTCACATCCCGCTGATGTCCCAGGTGAAATGGCTGGTAAGGGTTCTAATGCCGCCTATGCCGCCGAAGAAGTACGAACCAGAGTGCTTGATCCGCGTGGTCTCGCGTACAGTGAAGTCCTCGTTTCGATTTTTGATATTGATACCGTACTTTATCCCGACTACTTCAACTGCCTTGTCTGGCATTTCCTTGAAGCCGAGCACCCACTCAAGAGCTCATTTCAGCCAGTGCCAATTTTTAATAACAATATGTGGGAAGCGCCAGCCTTGGCTCGTGTAGTGGCAATGTCTTCGACGTTTTGGGAAATGGTACAGCAAGAACGACCAGAACGGATGGCGACCTTCTCGTCACATTCCGTGTCATTTCAAGCTCTCTACGAGGTGGGCTATTGGCAGCGCAACATGGTGAGTGAAGACTCTCGTATCTACTGGAATCTGTTGTTAGCGAATGATGGTAAGTATGATGTTATCCCATTGTCATATCCGGTCTCGATGGATGCCAATGCAGCTTCAAGCCTGTGGCGCACCATGATTCAAATTTATAAGCAGCATCGTCGGTGGACGTATGGGGTAGAGAATTTTTGCTACATTTTGTATCACTTCCTCCATCACTCGAAGATTCCCCGTGGCCAGCGTATCAAAATCGCACTCCAACAAGCTGAAGGGTATTGGTCTTTGGTCACCAATCCAATTATGCTTTTCATCTTGGGTTGGGCGCCAATCTTTCTCGGTAGTCGGGAATTCCACCAAACCGTTTTATCGTACAACCTACCGATTGTTGTACGTGACCTCCTGATCTTGGCGATGTTTGGTCTCGTGATTTCATCAGTGATTTCACTCTCGCTTATTCCGAAGCGTCCAGACGAGGCAAGTCGATTACGCTACATTGTGATGGCGCTGCAATGGATATTGGTACCAGCGACGATGATTGTTTTCAGTGCGATTCCGGGGCTTGATGCGCAGACACGTCTCATGTTTGGACGGTACATGGGATTCTGGGTTACTCCCAAGACACGAGAAGTCAGCGTATAATAGATTGATATTTTATGAGTTACCATCAACATCCACGATTTAATCCGCCTTCAGCCAAAGCTGTAGTGCAACCACTACCTCGCCAGCGTCGTCGGTTTTTGTTTTTGTCGCTACTCTTTTTGTTTGTGTGTGCGGTTCCGGTTTTTGTATTTTATGCGACCGGGTATCGCTATGATATTTTTACTGGAGATGGTTCGATTACAGCTACCGGTGGTTTGTATGTATCAGTTGGGGCTGAAGAAGGAGAGGTGTATCTAAATGAATCGCGGGTAGAAGACTCGCGGATTTTTCGGAGCGCTATCTATATCCAAAACATTATGCCCGGTTTACAGCGGCTTCATGTGCAAGCCCCTGGTTATCATACCTGGGTAAAGGAACTACCCGTCTATCCGCATATTGTGACTGAGGCCAGTGCCTTTATGATGCCGCTAGTATCACAAGTGAGACCAATTACTGAGTTCATGACCAGTACAGGTTCGCCAGTCTATCTAGGGGTAAGTAGTACCACGGTGTTGTTTGCAGACGCTTCAACGACGATTGCCATTTTCGCCACGAGTTCAAAAGCCACCACTACACTGTCTCGTAACACTGAGTAC
>CALMKR010000215.1 GCA_937867625.1 uncultured bacterium
AACAAAAACCACCCATATGGGTGGTTTTTGTTATTGTTGCGGGTCCCGGAATCGAACCGGGGTCTGGAGGTTATGCGTGCCACTATAGCTTTCGCTACATACTGCTATGCAGTATTTTGGGGTCTGGACTATACCTTTATCTTTTTGCTTGCGCAAAGTCAGATACTTACCATCTAGTCTCTACACCTTCCTTAATACTGTGTATCAAGGCTTGGCTCGGTATTGCCATGTTCTCATTTTGCAAGCGAACGAAGGTTTCACCGAATTTGGCAAGGATTCCATTTCACATTTCTGTGGATGAGCCCTATTGAGCCTCCCGAGGTACCTCTCCTCTAACCCGCTATACTGCGGTGCCGCAAGTATAGCACTACAAAAAATATTGTCTAGTGATATAATAGTGAATATATTACCTTTCGAACTATGAGAAAAGAAAAGGAACATAAAAATGCAATTTTACTAAGACAGCAAGGATATAGTCTGAATGAAATCGCCGCAAAACTTAAGATTAGTAAAAGTACTGCTAGCTTATGGTTACGGAGTGTAGCTTTAGATAAAAATGCAAAATCGCGACTACAGCAACGTACTAAAGTAAATAGCTTGGCTGGTTTAATGTCCTACAGTCAACGTTTACGAGATAGTAAAAATGAACAAATTAAATCTGATGAAAGTAGTGGTAAATCACTGTTAGGCAAAGTGTCTGACAGAGACATTTTTTGTATCGGACTTGGTCTTTATTGGGGTGAAGGATATAAACGTGGTAGTCAGGAGTTTGGTTTTACTAACAGCGATCCAATCATGATTCAGTTTTATATACTCTGGTTAGATAAAGTATTTGCTGTTAAGAAAAAGGATTTAATCTTGCGTATTTCTATAAATAACAGTCATCAAAGTCGTAAGTCTGAAGTTGAAAGATATTGGATCAGAACTACAGGAATACCATTCTCACAGTTCACAAAAACAAGTTTCATCAAGTCCATAAGTAGTAAGACATATCTAAATCATGATAGTCATATGGGGACGCTTCGGGTCAAAGTAAAGAACGGTACCCGTATGCGTCGAAAGGTAATTGGTGCAATTAAATCGCTTAAAGTATAATGGTCTTATATGCAATGTGTCATTCTCGCAGCCGGAAAGGGAACTCGTCTCCGCCCATTAACAGACAATACGCCAAAGCAATTAGTCATGGTTCAAGGGCGTCCGCTTCTTGATCATATTGTCGAAGCGCTTCCGAGTGCTATCGATGAAATCATCATGGTTACCGGGTACCTCGAAGACCAAATCAAAGCCCATTGTGGCGATACGTATATGGGTCGCAAGGTAACGTACATCACCCAGGAGACGCCACAGGGGACCGCCAAGGCATTATGGCTGTGCAAGGACCTACTCAAGGGACGCTTTCTCTTTATGTTTGGTGATGATATTCATGGTGCCAACGACCTCGCCCGGGTGACGTCATATAGTCGGGCACTGCTCGCGATGCCAACCAAGACCCCTGAACGATTTGGGATTGTGGTCCGTCATCCTGATGGCACGGTGGCTGAGTTTGTCGAAAAGCCAGCCCATCCACCATCCAATCTCGCCTCAACCGGGGTGATGGTACTCGATACGCATATCTTTGAATTTGATATCAAAGTTGAACGAAACGGGGAATACTACCTGACCGATGTGATTGCTGAATATGTTGAGAAGTACCCGATGGCAGTAGTAGAGCAAGAACTCTGGATCCCCATTGGCTACCCTGAGGATATCACTCGGGCTGAGACTATCCTCGAAAGTCGGGAGAAAAACCTCATGCACGGCTTAGTATAAACGAACCCCTGACATATGTTATTATTTAACATATGTCTAAAAGCTCAGAAAAGCTGCAAGCAATCAAGCTTCGACGACTTGGTTGGAGTATAAAGGATATAGCGAAAGAACTAAAAGTATCAAGAAGCTCTGCTAGTGTTTGGTGTCAAGAAATACTACTAACAACGTCACAGAAAGAAAGTCTTAAAGCCAAGCAAATTGCAGCGGGTCATATAGGTAGACAAAAGGGAGCCGAGGCAAATCGAGCAAAACGAGTGAGCGCATTAGAGGATGCGCAAAGACTAGCGAATATTGAAATCAAACATATCAATAATCTAAACTTATTTTACTTAGGTTTAGGAATATATTGGGGAGAGGGTATCAAGTCGCGGTCAGGACCGGCTGCAATTGTAAATTCAGATGCTCGAATTTTGAGAATCATGATCCGTTGGTTCGATGAATGCTTTGGGATAGATAGAACACAGCTGAGACCATACGTGTACATTTCGTCGGCACATGCTGGTCGTGAGAAAATCATTATGTCGTATTGGGAAAAAATATTAGGTATACCCAATACTCAATTTAAATCTCCAATTTACCTAGAGCGACGACCTCGACAACAATATGAGAATCACAACTCGTATTACGGCGTTGTTGCATTACGTGTTTTAAAGAGTACAAATCTTAAGTATAGAATACTTGCTCTTTTGGACACTGTTTCAAAAAGACTAGATTAATTAAAAACTTCTGGTATACTGCTCAACACTAATGTTGTGAGTATGTCGGCGTAGCTCAGATTTTA
>CALMKR010000216.1 GCA_937867625.1 uncultured bacterium
TCCATCACTAAGCGACGCTCTAACGCACCTTAGTCTGGGTATTGTACACCCATTTTTTGGACATTTCAAATATACAATATATTGGCACAAAAGTAAAGGGCTTCGCTCACCACGAACAGTTTGCCCACACGGCCTCCCCCACGGTATACTGTGACAATGAAAACACCAGCATTTTTTGTACTTTATGGATTACTCATTTTGGGCACACTCAGTGCTCCCGTTCCAGCCGCAGCCGCTGAAAAGCTCGCTATATCGGTCAATGAGTCATATACCTTCTTTGCTATCCCCTTTAATCTCTCTCACAGTAAGAGCCAGGTCGTAGTTCCAAAGCTCGCCGTACGTGACTTTGCGACATCAACCAGTGTCGGCTTTACGCTCAAGACCCCCGAAGGGCTCCGTCAAGACGCAGGTACAGCCGTCGGCATGGTCGTCAAAGACGAAAAGACGGCTGAGTATGTGCTCTATGTCCTTTATAAGGACACGACACCATCAGCGCGGGTAAGTACCCTCGCTATTACCCACCTACCGTTTCTTCTCATAAATGAAAAGACTGGTACGAGTAGTCAAAAGCTCAACCCTAGTGAACTTCGTAACTTTGTCGTGAAGAATGGAGATGTAAAGCCGCTCTCTGACACTAAATAGGCGTCTGTTTCCAAAAGACTTGAAAAAGAAGATTTTTGTGCTATAATCAAGTCACATGAATCCTATTCGTCGCCGTCCCGATGCTAATCAGCGCCGCACCAATGGTGTTGGTGGACCAAAGCGTTCTACCGAACGCGTGGGTAAGTCTCGACCAAAGACCAAAAAGGCAGCGCCGAAGCGCCCGACTCGAGCCAAGCGTCCGCCAAAAGCTTTAGAAGTAGCACCGCGAACACCGAAAGTTGCTCCAGTGGTGAGTAACCTACCTGGTATCCGCCTCAATAAGTACCTCGCTGACCAGCGGGTGTCTTCACGTCGCGAAGCGGATGTGCTCATTGCAACTAAAAAAGTCCTTATAAATGGCAAAATCGCCAAGATTGGCGACCGTGTTCAGGAGGGTGACGAAGTCACCCTCGGTGGCGAAACAAAGAGTAAGCGCTACCTCGCCTACTACAAAGGCCGCGGTATCATCACCCACTCTCCGGCTGCCGGCGAAATGGATATCGCCACTCGCCTGAAGAAGGATTACAGCATCACTGACGTGTCACCTGTCGGACGCCTTGATAAGGACTCGGAAGGACTCATCATCCTCTCAAATGATGGCCGTATCACCGGACCCCTCCTCGATCCTGAAGCCGACCACGAAAAAGAATACAGTGTGACAGTTGATAAAAATGTCACCCCAGCCTTCCTCAAGCTTCTCGAGCTCGGGGTTGTTATTGAAGGCTACCGCACGAAGCCAGGTAAGGCCGTCGGCACCCCAAAGAATCTAAAACGTTTTAATCTCACTATTACCGAAGGTAAGAAGCACCAGATTCGTCGCATGTGTGCCGCGCTTGGCTACCAGGTAGAGAGTCTCAAGCGGGTGCGCGTCATGAATGTTGAACTGGGTGCCCTAAAGCCCAACCAATTCCGCAAACTCGGTGATAACGAACTAAAACTCTTTTTAGCAGCCCTCGGACTCTAGAGAAATACGCCACTTGTCATAGCGACAAGTGGCGTATCCATTTTACTGCTGCTGATCTTCCTCGCAGGTAACCTCAAACGTGTACGGGAGGTTATCGCTCGCAATTTGAGCAGTTGCCCAAGTTTCAGCGAAATCACGATCCGGAAGCACAGGCTGGCCGGCGGCCACAACGGCGCCGTCGGCGTCGTACCAGGTCACGGCACAGAATAGTACAGGAACAATCGCCTTCATGGTCAATCTCCTCTTCCCTGTTTAAATTATAGAACTGAAAATTACACAGGTCAATAGTACACACTGTGGGGTGGCGATTATTCATTTTCTGCCCGCGCACTTCCCTCAAGTTGTTTCGCAGCCTGCTTGGCGTCATTGAGTACCGACAGTCCGGATGATTCAGTGGCGGTTTCTGGTGCGGCTGGGGCCAAGGCAGGATTTTTCATAGCTAAGTAGAAGCCAAATGCCAGTGCTGTCACAAGCCCTATTAGTCCAAAAAATCTCATGTAATCTATAATACCACAAAAGCGACTGCCCAAAGGACAGTCGCTTTTGTATTGATCGGTTAGGCACGCTTACGGTCACCTTCTTTGAGCTTTGCGGAGAGGTATTATTACATTAATTTTAATGCCTTCCAGACATCATCTTCAGAATACTTTTTTGACTCCAAACCATAAGCTACGAGTTGCTTAAGTTTATCTGTCTGAATATTTGGAGTTAAATGTTTTTGCACTGTCAAAACCAAATTATCACGATTGGAACGATCACAGTTGTGTTCATTATAGATTGCTACATGCGATCCTCTGCCACCGCCTTCTGCAACCCAGAGACCAAGTCTTTCACATGCTTTTACCCAATCTTTTTGTTTAAGTCCCTTGATACGTTGAGTTAGCTCACCATGTTCTAACTTAACCAACGCAACGAGGCTACTGTCCATAACAAATCCTTATAGAGAAACCACTAGCTCATTAGTCAATGAAAATTCCTTTAGTACTTCATCTGCAAATTCTCCATCGACACCAGCTGCTGTAATAATCGCATCTTTGACTAGATCGCGCATTTCACGTTCATCAAAGCCGAAACCACTTGTGGTTATTGCTGCAAGTTGGTCGCAACGAGCAATCCATTCTTCATTATTTTCCCCGAAGCGCTCAACACAAAAAGTTAACTTATCGCCATTAAAAAAGCGGACGATTTGCTCGTTTGCTTGTTTTAAATTCATAGTATAACAACTATACTATAGAATGTTCTAAAAATCAATGTTTTCCACTATGCGCGCTTGCGGTCACCTTCTTTGAGCTTTGCTTTGCGTAGTCGAACATTCGCCGGGGTGATTTCGAGATATTCGTCATCGGCCATGATTTCGAGGCCGGTTTCAATGGTAATCACCTTTGGATTAACGAGCACAATCGCATCATCGCTTCCTGACGCTCGCATGTTCGTAAGCTGTTTCCCCTTGGTCGGATTCACGGTCATTTCTTCACCTTTACTGGTGTTACCAACCACCATACCTTCATATACTTCAGTACCAGCACCAATGTAAAGCTGGCCACGATCCTGGAGACCATACAGTGCAAAGCCAAGTGCCTTGCCCTGGACCATTGAGATCATTGATCCCACCTGACGCTTCTTGATTTCACCTGCGTATGGGCGGAAACCAAGAACGCGAGACGCGAGGATACCATCACCCTTGGTGTCTACCACAAACTGGTTCTTGTAGCCGAGGAGTCCACGAGTTGGACCTTCGAGCATGATACGCACCTGGTTTTCGTGCACAATCATGTTAGTCATGACAAACGCACGGGTACCAAGACGTTCGATGACCGCTCCTTGGTATTCACTTGGAATATCGACCGTTACTTCTTCAAACGGTTCACTCTTCACGCCGTCGATTTCCTTGATAATTACCTGTGGCTGTGAGACGGCCATTTCAAAGCCTTCACGACGCATGTTCTCGAGCAAAATCGCGACATGCATTTCACCACGACCACGTACTTCAAAGGTGTCTCCCTGACTGAAGTCTACCTGGAGTCCCACGTTGACTTCGAGTTCCTTCTCAAGACGATCCTTGATCTGGCGACTAGTCACAAACTTACCTTCGCGACCAGCAAACGGAGAACTGTTCGGCATGAATTGGAGCGCAATGGTTGGTTCATCTACCTTAATAGCTGGGAGTGGTTCGGCCGCTTCACTATCAGTGAAGGTGTCTCCAATATTGATATCCTCAAAGCCGGCAATCATGACGATGTCGCCAGCAAATGCTTCGGCAGTTTCCACTTTTGCAATACCCTTAAAGGTATTAAGCTTCACGACCTTACCACGGCGGACGGTGTCTTCGCCTTCGTGCTTCACGATCAGCTGCTGACTGGCCTTGACTGAGCCTTCATATACACGAGCGACCGCGAGACGACCGAGGAAGTTGTCATAGCCGAGGTTAAATACCTGGGCACGCAGCGCTTCACCCGCTACATACGCACGAGCCGGTGGCACGAGTTCAAGCACCGTATCAAGGAGTGGGGTGAGGTCTAGCATCTCATCGTTCATATTACGCTTCGCCTTTCCTTCGCGACCAATGGCGTAGACAGTGGTGAAGTTACACTGCTCATCATTCGCACCGAGTTCGAGGAAGAGTTCGAGCACCTGCTCTTCGGTTCGTGGGATATCAGCTGCCGGCTTGTCGATTTTGTTCACGACTACAATTGGCTTGAGACCAAGTTCGAGAGATTTCTTCAAAACAAAGCGAGTCTGTGGCATTGGCCCTTCTTGCGCGTCCACAATGAGAAGCACTGAGTCAATCGAACGAAGTACACGCTCTACTTCAGAACCAAAGTCCGCGTGACCAGGCGTGTCCACGATGTTGATCTTGGTCCCTTTGTACTCAATTGAGGTGTTTTTGGCGTAAATGGTAATACCACGCTCTTTTTCAAGCGCGTTACTATCCATTGAGGTCTCACCATCGCGAGCTCCTGTCTGCTCCATGAGAGCGTCGGTGAGGGTCGTCTTACCATGGTCTACGTGCGCGATAATCGCGATGTTTCTAATCTCCATATACTAAAAATGTTTTTACGCCAATAAGTGTTTCGTCTCGAAAGAGAAAGGCGCGACCGTCGGTACGACAGTGCACCTTAAAACGCCACAATCATACCGTAGATGCTGACTTTTGTCGAGGGTGGCACTACAAAGGACATGCAACCCGTTAGAAGTATAAGGCTATTGGGGGCATTGAAATTTATTGTATTAAACAGAATCTGAAACGTTACCTGGAATGAAAAGTCTACATACTTCTAACGAGCCAAAGAAAAGGCCGGCGCAAGGATATGCGCCGGCCGTTACTACTCGAGCTTAAAAAAGCTCATTTGTTATACGGGTCGTCCGACTCGAAGTTCGGCCCGAGCCAGTTCCAAAGCCGAACGTAGCTGACGAAACTAAGATGTCGCATGATGCCGGTGCACCACAACGCGCATTCACCATGGTCGGTGAAGCACTCGCCAGCCCAGCGTCCTCTCGCAATTGAGGCGGTGAGACCGCCTTTGAGCCGAGCTTCACCGTCGATTACGTCCTCGACCAGCCTGAGTTGAGGAGTGAACTCATCATCGGCCCCCGGTGCGCCAGTGCGCAGCGCCACCCAGACAAGCCTTCCGACCAGGGGGTGGACTTCGACTTCTGAATCATCTACCCCCATCTTTCCAGAGCCATCCATTATTTCACCCCACGGGAACATTTCGAATCGGCCCGCACTATACTACATTTTGTGCAAATTGCAAGCCTATCCAGTTCACTCCCTATAAAAACCAAAAACCCTAGGCAAGGCCTAGGGAGAGTGTTATTTTGCATCAATATTGAAAGGGCTGGCTTGTGGCCAGCCCTCCTCGCTTCGCTCACGCAGCTTGTTTACCGTGCGGGTACTCTTCCCGCGGCCTGGCCGTGTAGATGTTGTACAGGTCACGGCAGCGTTCGAAACAGGCAGCCCGTGTCGGGTAGCAGAACTCGAACTTGGTGTCAGGATACCACTCAAGAACGGCGACGTCAGTTCCGACACAAAGAATGCGGGACCGGCGTGGTTTGCATACGCCATAGGACTCACCTTCTGCACGAACGGCCACCCAAACCATACGGCCCCATCGCAAGTAATTAAGCACACCACGTCTCTTCAAGATCAATCCTCCTTTAGGAACTGCTTTCGTACAACTAAACTACACTCGCCCTCAGTTTGCAAGCTTTTCCTTTTCGGCACGGGTCATCTGACGCAAGGCATGTTCGCGCTTTTGCGCCGTACTTCGGTCTGTCACAGGCTCGCTATAGGCGAGACGGACCGGGCGGCGCGCCTTGGTGTACTTGGCTCCTTTTCCAGCCGCTCCTTCCCCATTGTGCTCCTTAATACGTCGCTCTAGGTCAGTGGTCACGCCACTGTAGTAGGTGCCATCACTACACCGCAGCATATAGACATACCACTGGCTCATAACCGCTCTTCGATATAGGACTGTAGGCTCTGGTCGGCAAACTGCGGAAAAAAGTACCACAAGAAGGCTATAGCGGCGAAAATTATCACAATGACTTTGAGCATATTATTTTTTCGTACTATTTTTTAGGTGAAACAGCTCCGGTCTGGTCCGCCGTACAGTGTAGACGATACCGCATAGGACTAAGATGATACCAAGTGGTATATACACGAGTGAGGTGCGAATCATTCCGAGTTTTGTGGCTTCGGCAAATTCGTAGAGAGCAGCCACCGAGCGGAAAGTCGCACCGTAGCCAGCATCACTATCAGTGTCGCCAATCACGATGAGATACTTGCCATAATTTTCAGGCGTACTGACCTCTACTCGATACGTACCCGATGCTACGGTACCAAAGTACTCTGGTCCGACTAAGAAATTAAGTTTTGAAATTGGTTCGCGGACCGCCTCCCAAGTGGCCTCAGCCGCTTTGATACGCGCAATCTCCTCTACCCCGCGCGGCTGCACGACTCGGACAATAATCCCCCCGAAGTTTGGTGTCGAAGAACCAGGTAGCCCAAAGATACTCACTGAGAGTGGTAGCTCTTCACTAATGGTGAACTCAACCATCTCCGGATAGCCATTAAGCTCTCCTGTAATAATCTGACGATTCTCGAGGTCTAATTCAAGCGGGAGTACCTCATACGGAGTCACCACTTCGTGACTCGTGACGGTATAGGCAAAGGCACTGCTTGGCAGTACTAATAGCGCTACAAGGAAGAACAGACGCGACATAAGTAATTACTGCGCGCCTTCAAAGTATTCCCAGATGGCAAGCAACTGCTGACCGACTTCACTTTCTGCTTCCAAGTTCGTAGTACACGTATCAAGTTCGTATTCAACACCTCCCTTCACCACTATGTAGCGGTAGTCGATACCATCAACGTTCTCCGCACACATCTCTTTGGTCTCGGGCTTGGCAGCTTCTATAAGCACATCGTCGGTGAGTGCAGTCTTAAGATCGCGCAAGAGTGTGCGCGGAATGGCGCCTTCAATTGCTGGACTTGGTACCTCAGGATTATCAGAAAATGGGAGATAGCGATAACTTCCATCATGTTCAATCTGGAACGATGGCGGCACACCGGCACGATCACCGCCATACATTTCACCAATCACGACAAATTCGGCCGCCTCCTCTTCAGTGTCGACACCTTGTCCAGACTCCCACTCTGGCGCATAGCCTACAAGATACAAATACGAACCGCCAATAATCCCTATAAGAAAGGCTGACAGCACGGTCAGTTTGTCCTGTTTCTTCAATTTCATATGTTATTTAGTATATCATGCCCTAATTCTAGGGTATGACAAGCCACCCCGTTCCCCACCCCCGCAAAGTACGGTATGATAGAGCCGCATTTGGAGAGATGGCAGAGCGGTTGAATGTACCGCCTTGGAAAGGCGGCATGGGGGCAACCTCATCGGGGGTTCGAATCCCCCTCTCTCCGCCAAGTCGTGCTAGCACGAGACCTGTTGCAAAAACATCAATAGGTCTTGATAAGAAACTAGTATCAAAAAATTCGACCTATTTAGGTCGAATTTTTTGATTATTCCGTACAGTAGCATGCCCGTTAGGAATGTTTCTTTATTGCCGTGTGCAAGTATTCAATTGTTGGGTCAACTTTCTTATGAGGATTAAAAATACGATGAGGGTCAAATATCTCTTTGATCTCTTGAAATACATTGAGTATCTCGGGGTTAAACATTTTATATAGGTATGGAGTACGAATTAAGCCGTCATTATGCTCCCCAGTAATCGAACCGTGGTATTCACCAACAAGTGTGTACACTCGATCAGATAATTCATTCACGATCTTTACAAAATCAGGTCTGGTGAAGTCCATCAACGGAATGATGTGGAAATTACCGTCACCAACATGCCCCGCCACCGTATAGAGCAGGTTGTATTCATCAAGAATGGCATACAGACGTGGAAGAAATTCTGGTAAGTATTCAGGTCGCACTACAAAATCATCAATAAATGGAGCAGTGTGCTTGTCCGAAACATTTTCCCGCAAGAGTTTGAAACTCTCACGTCTAATTGTCCAAAACTTGTTCGCTTCAGATTGGGTAGCTGTAATGTGGGTAGCTAAACCAAATGATTGGATGGTTTTTTCTGCCGCTACGGCCATCTGCTTGGCTTCCTCATCGGTATCGGCAGCAAATTCAGCCATGAGGACTAGCTTTGGTATACCACCCTGTAATACGAGTTTAATCTCAGGCCAAAAGTCACGCAGTAGTGTGAATGGGTTTCCCCCTAGTCGCCAGAAAAGCTTCGGAAATACCCGCAACATCACATTAAAAGTCTTATCGTCATACGATTCAAAACTTTCTGGTTTGTGGGCGAGTACCGAATTAACGATACTCCCTAGCTGTGAAAAGTGTTTTGCTCGAAGGAATAAGACCAACATTCGTGAAGCTGATTTCGGCTTCACAAGCGAGAAGGTTATTTCAGAAATAATTCCGAGAGTTCCTTGCGACCCAACAAATAGCTGTGTGAGGTCAAACGTGCCATTCTCTTCGTCCCATACGTTCCAAATACCATATCCAGCTGAATTTTTACTGACAACTGGCTTGGCGGTCTTGATTGCGTCGCGATTATCTTGAATGAGTGTTTCTAATCGGCGGTATATTTCGCCTTCATAATTTTGTTGTTGCTTTTTTGCTTCAAGTTCATCACGATGTAATTTTTTGAAACTGTATTCAACACCATCTTGTAATACCACTTTTAATTCTTGAACATAACGTTCAGTCTTGCCGTAGGTAAGCGATTTTTCACCAGCAGAGTTGTTGGCCACCATACCACCAACGGTATTGAGCTCTTTACTGGCGGTGTAGCTCGGCATAATTACACCTAACTTGAGAGTTTCTTTTTCAAAGTCACGATAGTATACGCCAGGTTGTGTGACCGCAAATTCAGTATTCACCGTTTGGATCTGATTAAAATACTTGGTCATGTCAACTACAATCGAATCGGTGAGTGGTCCACCAGACATATCCGTACCTGCGCTACGGGCTGTTAGTGAGAGTTCTCCATGACGAGTATGTACGTAGTGAATCAGTGTATTGAGATCGGAAGCATCTTTCGGCTGTACCACCAGAGCAGGACTGATTTTAAAAATACTTGTATCTTCACTGAACTTTTCTAAAATTTCAGCATCCTGCCTTATGTCGCCCTTAAAAGAGGCTGGGATTTCAATTGAAGTTTTTTTCATAATTAGTGATGACCTTCATGACTATGTTCACTAAAGTCTCCGTCAAAAATAGTCGAGTCAGCCTCTCCAGTGACTTCAATTGTGCCCCACGCACCCTTATCGGCACGCATCAGCGCATGATCAACCAGTACGTATGTCCCCGGGTAATCAACCGTAAATTCTACAATCGTGGCTCCTCCAGCTGGCACATTGGTAGTTTGTACATTTTTGAACATTGCTCCGCCTATAGATGCCTCAGGATAGACTGTATCAAATATTTCACCGACCACATGGAATGAGGAATTATGCACCACTCCACCATTCCCAACATACATACGGATACGATCACCCACTTCTGCTTTCATTTTACCAACTGCACCATCTGGTCGACCGTTGAATGTCACATAAGTTGGGGTACTCGCCATCATTTTCTTCGCATCAAACGCCTGGAGCCCTTTACGACCAATCGTACCGGTCGTAAAAATCTCACCTTGCATGACATAAAACTCCTTATCAACCGCAGGCAGACCCTCTTTCGGTTCAACTAAAATGAGACCATACATGCCATGAGCCATATGTACTGCCATATTCGGTACGGCACAGTGGTAGACAAACAATCCAGGGTTTAGTGCCTTAAAGGTAAATTCTTTTGTTTCACCAGGAGCAACTACGCTCACCTTGCCACCACCACCAGGGCCTGTAACAGCGTGGAAGTCCACATTATGATGATGAAGACTCGTTTCATTATTTTTGATAGTGACCTTTACAATATCCCCTTCACGAACACGGAACAGTGGTCCAGGTACGGTGTTATTGAATGTCCAGTAATTATGCATAATACCGGGGGCAATTTCTGCTAGCACTTCGGTAGTTTCAAGATGGAGTTCTCTCACCGTGCCACCATCTTCAGGTGGAGTGGTCGAGGCTACCATTTCCAAAGTGCCACTTGCAGACAACGACTCAATCATCTCGAATGTTGCCCTTGCGTCAGCCTCAGGGTCGAGTACCGTGATTGGCGGTGGTACATCATTCGGATTTCGAGCAATATCACTCACACGAGCAAATTGATCTATATGGCTGAAAAATCCGATGACATTTTTAAGGGGCAACCCAGGACCACTCCCTGGACCAAATGACTCAACATAGACGGGATACTGAAGTGCATAGAGTCTGCCGACAGAAACCGAAATGAACATTGAAAGACCGACGAGGACAAATATCAGGGCGATACCCATCGGCAGGGCGTGGAGACGCCAGACGGCCCTGATTAAAAAGAACAGTACGGCAGTTATTACCATCCCCATACCAAACCCCTGTAACAAGGTTACGTATAGGAATTTAAATAGCTCAAAACCACCCAGAGCAAAAATACCAATAGTTACCAAAAGTGAACCACCTAAAAATATACCCACTACCACCCACGACAATGTCTTTAAGCTATGAAAATTAAAATGTGCCATGTCACTAGTATACCAGCCTATAGGTCACCTCGGACTGAATGAATGGTGTAGAATGTACATATGTATGCGTACTGACTATGCAAAATCTGTGACTGAACGGAAGAAATGGGTTTTTGCCTGTCTTCTGTCTTTTTTCTATTTTATTCCTGCATTTTTGTATATCTCATATGCAGATATATCTAGCGGTGGACTCATGACACTATCCTTTATAACTGCGAGCACAGCATCGTTGCTATTTGCAACCGCTCTCTCCATGGGAAGTATTAGTCATTTTATCGGCTGGCCTAATATGAAGTTGGGCTATCAAAAACAGATTGGAGTTCTAGCGTTTTGGTACAGTTGTTTTTACTGTATTACACTGGTATTACTTTACCCAGAAGTATACTGGTCCGGGTTTTTCTCTAATTTCTGGTCTGCTGATATTTTACTGGGTGGTATAGCCATGTTTATTTTCACCGCAATGGTGCTTGTGAACAGCAAGATGATCGCGCCGCATTTGCAAAGAGAAATAATTATGTTTGTACTCGGACTCGGATATGTCGGCTACGCCATACTTGTCATGAGGGCTATTTTAATTGAATTCCCAATTTGGTCTTTATGGTTTGAAACATTCTCGGGTCCTCCACCCGGGCGTCTGGTGCTCTCGATTATTGCAGTTGGTGTACTCATACTCCGTCTTGCTGTAGCCGTTGATAAGCACCTACATTCCACATTACAATCTCGTTAATTTTCATTTCATGTTTTCATCTACTATCCGTGACGTACTCTCTACAGCCGCTGCCAAAGCTTTTGCCACCTATGGCAACACTGGTATTAATGTTGTCCCTGTATCTATGATTAGAGTCAACGATGATACCATCTGGTTATTTGACTTTTTTATGGATAAGACGGTGCAGAACTTGGACGTTAAAGCACCCGTGGCGTTAACAGCCTGGACTGATATGAAAGGCATACAAATCAAAGCGGATGCACAGTACGTCACGGAAGGAGTTGAATTTATGGAAGCTGTAGCTTGGGTAAAAGAACAAAACCCAGCACGGGTTGTTAAGGGTCTTATCATCCTCACTCCGACCAAGATTCATGACATCAGTCCAGGTGGAGCATTTTTGGAGAATGACTTGTCAATCTAGATACTTTCTGAACTCTGGCAAATGTTTATGGGGTGATGATCCCGTTCGTCTCAAGTTTTTTAGATAGTAATTACCTTATTACTCAATGTAACCTGTGCGTTAAAACACGAAATTATTTCTCGTTTCTCCTCCACTGACCCGTCCTTCAGGAGAAACTTAATGTACCGCTTAATATCAATATCTCCAACCTCAAAGTTAAGGTCCTGTCCTAGTAGCGAAGCTTCGAACTTCTTGTATCTCGTCACCTCAGCCATGATCTGCTTTTTCACTGATAGCTCGTTTACCTCAACT
The DNA here is from genome assembly GCA_937867625.1 of uncultured bacterium. Classification (GTDB taxonomy): domain Bacteria; phylum Patescibacteriota; class Minisyncoccia; order Phycocordibacterales; family UBA918; genus OLB19. Next base: position 12,166 of record CALMKR010000216.1, read on the forward strand.
TTATCTACCAAGGCTTGTAGTTGTTTGATTAGTTCTGTTTCAGATATATAGCCACACTTGCAGTTCTTATCCCTCGCCTTGGTACATCCATAGTAGACATGAGCATTAACTTTGCCATTCTTCAGCTTCTTATATTTCTCATCAGCACTAATACCAGAACCACATAATCCACAAGCCATTAACTTAGTGAACGCGAACTCCTTCTCTTGTCTGGTCTTTAGCTCGTTACCTTTTAGCTGGGACTGAACCATTTCAAACAACTCTTTTGAGATAAGTGGTTCGTGTTTGCCTTTGTACCAGTTACCAGAGTTTTTTGGATACTCAAACTCACCATGGTAGAAATTATTTTCAAGTAGCTTATAGATATTACCCAGACTCAAGTGTTTCTTTCCACAAGCAGTTCGGAAATTTAAATCATGTCTCAGCCAGTGATACACCTTTCTACCACTCCATCTCTCATACGCTACCTTCTCAAATATCTTCTTCACGGTATCACCTCGCTCAGGGTCGATATAACACTCACACTTTCTATCGTTACGAATCTCTTTAAGATACCCTGTCGGAGCCGGAGCTGGCCATAGACCCATCTCAACTCGTGTCTTTAGTCCTCGCTTCACATTGATACTCTTATTGTCGTTCTCAAGTTTGGCTTGAGAACAGAGAATCATTAGGAGGAACTTTTCATTTGGAGAGTTTTTGAAATGTTGTCCATAAGTGCGTATTTCCATGAGAAGCTTCTGATCCATTAGGTCAACGATACTTCCTAAGTCACCAGCGTTACGAGAAAGTCTGTCTGGTGCCCAAGTGAGAATACCGTTAAACTTCCCACGCCGTACATCTTCAAGAATTTCTTTGTATACAGGTCGTTGTCCAGACTCTTTAGCGGAATGTGACTCTCGTCGTATTTCAGCTACTTCTAATCCATCACGTTCAGCTAACTCCAACATTTCTTTTACCTGTGAATCAATTGAAAGAACTTGTCTTTCTTCTGATTCGGTTGATTTGCGAGCGTATAGTACATACCTAATCTTTTCAGGTATGAGTATTTGCTCGGTTTTTATGCGGGCTGATGTATATGTTTCCATCATTAATTGATGACAGAACCGCACGAGATGCATAGCTATGCAGACTAAAGAAAACGTCACGTACTCGTAAAAGGTGACAGTTCTGTGTGCCAATGCGATGTGTTCAAGAAGTGTCACTTTTGTCACTTTTTGCTAGTATTTACTTATGAATTCTAGAGAACAGTTTTTCACTATAAAAAGTGTCGTAAACGCACAATTAGAAAAGAGGAGTTCGGTGACAAAAATACAGAATTACCTATACATAATGTATGGGCCGTTCGAAAATTATACCGAATCTATCATCCTGCTTTGTGATAATGGAAAAATTAATGCAGCTAGTGTTTTGCTCCGTAGTTTAGTCGAAGCACATATAAATATTATCTATATGCAAATTGGCGATATGAAAAAGCATCTTGCTGAGGCCGCATATGAAGGTTTTAGACAAAAAGTATCGATATGTGACAATTTCATACAACTACTCAAGAAATACCCAAACTTAGTATCTGAAGATAAAAATAGCTTATACCACCCTGAAAGACTAAAACACATGAAAGAATTTGTTGAGCGTGGCAGGGATTCGATTCTTGAATTAAATAACATAGATCCCAAATATACAGATAAACGATACAAAGTAGATCTTATAGATAAAGCTCGAAAATGTGATGAGTCTGGCATAATCCCGGATAAGCCAGGTTTCTTTGAAGACTTATACACCCTTCAATATAGATACTTATCTCCTGTAGCTCACCTAAATATTGAAGGTTTACAACATTTTGTTGATGAGCATAACAGCAAAATTGTATACAAGGATGGAAATAATATAGAAATGGTACAAGGTACGGCTATTAGTTTATATGCCGCGCTTGTAAAAGATTTATACGTGCATCAAGTTATTTCTGGAGAGATCCCAAACGAAGTAGACGAACTATTAAAATAACGAGCACGAGACCCGTCGATTTATGAATCTTAGGAGTAGCGAAACGACCAAGCCCTGCTTGACCGTCCACGGTTCTTGCCCGAGACCGCCCGCACAATGATAACAAAGTACATTTTGCATGGAGGTTTTACTCGAAAAGATAATGATTTGAATACATCATTCTTTAACGAGCTCACCCGTGATATACCAGAGGATGCAAAAATCTTAATGGTATTTTTCGCATCTGGAGACGAGGATAAAACCAGTACCTACAAAGAGATTGTAGAAAAAATTTCAAAGTCAAAGTATAATTCTCAATTCTCGTTCATATTTGCAACCAAAGAAAATTTTGAAGTTGATTGTAATAATGCAGATGCCATTTACTTTCACGGTGGAAACACACCGACACTACTTACAGCCTTAAAGGATTTTGGAGATATTGAAAGATTATTTGTAGGAAAGACGGTGGCTGGTTCTTCGGCTGGTGCGTATATGCTCTCGACATATGGCACAGCTCATACATCAGAACATATTCGACAAGGTTTGGGCATCATCAATGTCCGTGTCATTTGTCATTTTGAAAGTACCGAACTGCCACCAAGCCAAACATCACTGGTTGAAATTAATTCCTCTCACCTTGATTTGCCCCTAGTTACTTTACGTGATTGTGAATCAAAAGTATTTTTCAAGTAACTTTACTACCCCTCCTCTTACACATTCTTGTGTATCAAAGATGCAATAAATGTCTGGTACGGCAATCCTTCACGAGCTGCTTTTGCCTTAAGACGCAAAAGAGTTCGTTCAGACAAACGTACGGTAATGGTTTTATTCTTTGCTAGTGTGTTACGAGCAATAGCCGCCCACTCTTCTTTTTCCTGAGGAGTAGCTGGTTGTACATTATTCCAATTTACGAGAGCTGCCATTTCAAGTTCTTCAGGAGTTAAGTTGTGTTCTGATTTATAGTTTTCATATTTTGAAACTACTTCTTTAATCGTTTCTTTTCTTCTCTCATAATTCTTGTTTTGGCTTTGCTAATACTATCCACGACCGGTAAATTTTCTGGCATAGTGCCGCCAATATTGTGAATCGTATTTCGAACTTTTTGTCCCACTTCAAAGTGCGCCAAGTTAGCATTATTCTCGCCTTTGATATTTTCACGTCGAATTTTGGCATCTGTCTGCGTTGCTCTAAATAAATTTGCTGCCAATTCTTCACTGTTCATATGATCTTGAATCTGTTGAGACTTACTTAGTTTCTTTCGCACATGAATATCTTGTGCAGTAAGCCCTCCATATAAACCCCTATAACCAGAATTTTGAAATATTGCAAAACTCTCTACGCCAGCCATAGATGCAGCCTGCATCAGGCTGGTATTATGTTTTTTCATTTCTTCTCGAAGAAACACTCGCTTGTTATCTTCAATCAGGTTATCTGTTGTTTCTTGACGATGGGTTTGAATAGCAAAATAAGTCTGCCCTTTAGCTACTACTACTTTTGTTGGATCTGAGTTCTGCACGATAAGATAACAGGCATATCGTGATAAATACATTGTTTCTATTGCTTTTTCTGCGCCCGACCCTAAAGAGACCATATCGGTGGCTTCAACGAAATGGTTGTGGATAACTGCACCACTATTTTCGCAAGCTAACTTAGCTTTCTGTATTACCGTTTGAAAGTTACGGTAGTCTGAGTACTCCAGAATTTTTGCCAAATCGCGTGATGACCAATACTCGGAGCCAGAGTCGTCGATTCGCTTAATAGTTTCAAATTGATTTTCTTTCATAATTACCAGTATACAACGGTTCTAGTATCTACCCCACCACCCCTACAATCCAGTCATAGGCATAATACCCCAGGTACCCGAGTGCGATATTATACCCAATATTCCCGAGGTATAGCGGGACAATAATCCGGCGATACGAATAGCCCGCAAGTGCGAAGGTTGCGACGACAAAATCGTTTGAAAATGGTGAGCAGAGTCCGTAGAGAAAGAGTCCTGGAGTAATGAGGTGTGGGTTCTGACGAATCCGAACGGCGAGTGCCTCGAGCTTTGCCATCTGACTGCTTGAAAGCACCTTCACCACCTGGCGACTAAAGATATACATCACACTGTCACCAAATACTACCCCCGAAGCCGTTGCAATTCCAAGCCAGAATGGACTCATTCCACCAGCGGTCAGAGACATAAGTATCAAGTGATACGGAATGCCACTAAAGGTGGTGATACCACCAATAAACCCGAGCACAGCCATCAGATAGATAGCATTCTCCGAACCAATGGTCGCCACAATCGTTTCGGCAGAAATCTGCGCGAGCAAAAGTGAAATACCGAGAATGGTACAAAAGAAAATGATAATGGTGAGGTACTTCTTCATACCTTACTGTGTATCTCGATCTTTTTTTCGTGGACCATCCATTACCTGCACACGATCGGCCGCGACTTGTCCCGGGGCGGTCATTGTCCCAAAAGCTTGTACAAATTCACCAACCTTAACCTCACCACGTACCGTCGTGCTCGCAGTTGTTGTCACAGTGAGTTCTCGGTCTTTGCGCTTGCCACCCAGAACAAAACCAGTGTCAGTAACCCCTAGTACCACCCCACTGTGGGGGAAGTCTTTGTCGCGGATATCAGGAGCAAACAACAGTGGCGGCAAGATGATAAGTACCAAGAGAGCTACAGCTATAGCTACAGGTACCAGATAGCGACGTGAGTGAGCAAAAATTCCTTTCATAATTAGTTCGTGAGCGCGAAGCTTTCGACGAGTTCATTAAAGTCCTTCTCATATGAGTAGCCGTCTTGTGTCTCCGCTCCTTCGCGGGTACCCATAAGCACATAGATACGGTTGTTATGGATCTGTGCTACGGTCACACCGGGATAAAGACCGTCGGAGAGACAACTCATCGCATCTTTACCATCAAGCATGGTTGCGAGTACCTCACCCTCCATACAGTTGGTAATCATCCCTTTCCCCACGAGCCACGCCGATAGATCATGTACCTTTGAGGCACTAAAGACATACATCGAGATAGCCGGCGGTCCATCGTGCGCATTACCATCGGCGGCAGCTTTGACTGATTCGTTGTAGTCCTCAGAGCGTATCAAGGTCACCCCAAAGAGTGTCTCCATGTCGAGATTCTGTTGTGCTGAGTTTTCGAAGACCGAATAGCCATACGGTTTAATACGGTACTTGAACATAAAGTCGTAATCAGTATTTTCAAAGACGGCAATCTGCGCGGGAGCTGAGGTGGTTGGCGTCGGGGTATCAGCAGATGAATCATTTTCAACCACTGGTGCTTCGGCGACCTTGGCATCAATTTGATAATAAAAGTAAGCGCCAGCGAGGACTGCGAGCAACAGAAACGTGAGTATGAATGTTTTCATACTCCTAGTATAGCAAAATCTCCTACTTTTTGATTTCTCGTTCAAGCCAATCAAAGACCTTCGCCGCCACATTGACCGGTGTCCCTTGTAGTGGGTCGTGGTGCAGATTGATAAATGGTACTGAGTTACACTCGATAATCCCCCACCGGACCGTCGCCGGATCAGCCGACACATCAGTTGAAATGAAGTCAAAACCGATGATTGGGTCAGCCACCGCCACCGCAGCGGCGTCAAACATCTTGAGTAAATCAGGGTGAGTCACATCTATCATTTCGCGACTCATGCCGCCATAAGAGAGACCGATCTTTTCACTAAGGTCTATTGTGGTGCCGGCGGGAATTACTGATGCAAGCGAAAGACCAAGGGTGGTCAAAAAGGTATCGAGTTTCTTTGTGTACTTAACCGGACCTTGTTGTGGGTCGCGGTTGGCGTTTTTTTGTTCTATCAAATCACGGACAGTACTGTGCCCATCACCCGTCACGCGTGGTGGGTCCCCAGCGAGGATACCAGCTACTTTGCCATCAATACAGGTAGCACGATACACACTCCCGACAAGATGCTCTTCAACGATCACTGGCCACGAAAGCTGCCGGGCTTGGCGATAGGCACGTTTAAGATCAGCCAGAGTCGCAATATGGGTGGTTGTATGGCGGCCACGGGATCCAAACCGCGGCTTCACAATCACCGGCTTTTGTAATCCTTCATAGACACGTTTGGCACCCCACCAGGAATACACGACCTGTCCCTTCGAGACTGGTATCGCATACTGTATAAGACGCTGCTTGAGGAGCCACTTATCATCAATCCAACCACAAGTCACTTTCTCAACCCGATCAAGACGCGGCACACCGGAAAAAATAATACGTCGCCCGTTCATGGTGAGACGATAGGTATCGTGTCGGTGTTTTCCGACTCGAAGCACCTCCATGGTGTAGCCACGCTGATGCGCCTCTGTTGCCATGACACCACCCCGATCAATCACAAAGGGTGGCGACATCGGCTCAAATTTCAAAAAAGCAAGACGTTGTCCTATCCATATAAAAACCGCAAACAGGGTGTCAATAAAAAGCATAATTGGACGTCCGAGCCATGAGTTAAGTATCCATTGCATCGTCGGATTAAGTATCAAAAAAGCAAACGAGTCGACGCGCGACGCCATATGCGAGGTCGGATTATTCCCACACCACAAACACTGATCTTTTTTGACTGTTTCTGCTACGGACATATTATTGAATTGATACTGCTGTACCAGCTTCAGCTATACATTGAAGTAGTTCGGGGGTCTCCGTCCAGCCACACTGCCCGCTTGGCTGCCGTTCGCAAGTAGCCTTTTGGTAGCAACTGTACTTCGCGGTCCATTCGCAGGTACTGACGAGTTCGTCACCAGCTTCACCACAGAGCTGTGAGCTACAACCACCCACCACACAGCCTTTTGGTGTCTTTGGTGTCACCGCGAGATAGTATGAGGCATTCCCATAGAGAGTGAAGGTACCATCGGGGAGCGGTTTCGCGTACACGGTCGCTGTCTCACCAATATACGATTCGAGGTCACCAATACTCGGGGCACCGACCACACTCCCCACTGTCTCCTGACTCCAGCCTATCGTGAGAGTCACGTGCTTGCCACCAACGACCGCATAACACTCACCGTCAGCAAAGCAGCCGGTATTCACTCCGGTAAGTTTTCCAGAAAAGGTATCCTTCGGTACTGGAGCAACACTTACTGGTGGCTTTGGTGTTGGGGCACTATCGGTACTAGTTGCCACTGTTTCGGTTGAGGTCGCGACATTTTCAATTTGCTCTGGCGGACCGATCAGTTCAGCATTTGGTGCCTCAGCTGTTTGTTGATTCAAAAACAGAATAGCGGTAACTGAAACTAGTCCAACTATTATTACTCCTACCCAGAGATGCTTGTTCATACGCAAATTATATCACCAATTTAGTTGGATTGAACAAAGGTGGTATGTGTCGATTAATTGCCCAGCCGTTCAGAGGCATTAGTAACATCGGTAAACAAAAGCGCCAGTTTTTCTAATTCTTGCGGGGTTTTTGGAGCAAGAATGCTCGCCTGAAGTTTACTCAGAAAAACTGCACCCCACTGTGTTGTCAGATCCTCTGCATATTCGCTCTTAAAAATTCTTTTTTGAGCAATTTTTTCTCTATATCCTCGAATTGATTCACGCAAACCCTCACCCAATAAAGCGTCACAAACAAGTTGCATGAGAACTATAGCCTGTTCCTGGACCTTACTGTCATTCTCTTCGCAAGAGTAGTCTTTTGTAAAATGTAATATATCAACCATTGCATCCAAAACAATTTTCTTATGATGTCGGATTAATGACACCACTCGCTGATTAACTTTTTCTGGAGTGGTGTCATCGTACGACCGAACGGTAACCTCTGATGAGGTGTGAGCAGACTGCATTTGTTGCACAAACTTCTCCGCAATTACAGCTTCGTTTTTTTCAAGCTCATTATAAATTTCTTTAGGAGAAAAATCATGTTCAGTATTAGTTTCTTTAAGAAGACTCAATGCTCCCAAGGAGCGAATTGCTCCATACGTTTGAGGGACGAGCAAATTTGCACGAAGTAACTCATCAGCAAAGCGGAGAGCTGATATGGTCAGTGCTTTTTCACGCTCATTCGCTTCAATATTTTTTGGACCTTCCATACTTTATACAGCCATCGCGCGCAAGCGTGCGATACGCTCTGCAGCTGGTGGGTGCGTATGGAAAAGTCCACCGACGCGCTGCCAGAGACTTGGCTTCCCGCCCGCAAACGGGTCTGAGATAAAGAGGTGGGCGGTCGCATGACTGGCAGACTTCATCGGACGAGCTGCCCCACTGATTTTCTCGAGTGCACTTGCGAGTCCCTCTGGGTAACGGGTCAACAGTGCGCCCGTAGCATCAGCAAGGTACTCCCGGCGACGCGAAATCGCCATCTGCATCAGTTGCGCTGCTATTGGTGCGAGAATAATACCGACAATACCAACAATGAGAAAGATTGGGTTACGGTTCTCTCGTCCGCCATCAAACATGAGCGCACGTGAGAACATATCGGCCACAATCGCCACAAAACCAGCCAGCACCACCGCAACCGTCATGACAAGCATGTCACGATTGCCGATATGCGACATCTCGTGCGCCACCACCCCTTCGAGTTCATTCTTATCAAGAATATTGAGGAGACCAGTAGTGGCAGCTACGACCGCATGCTCAGGATTGCGCCCGGTCGCAAAAGCATTTGGGGATGCATCATCAACAACATACACCTTTGGCATTGGAAGCCCAGCGGTGATAGAAAGATTTTCGACAATGGTGTAGAGCATTGGGGCCTCGGCTTTGGTGACTTGTCGTGCATTGGTCATGCGAAGCACCAGCTTATCTGAGAACCAGTAGCTCCCGACGTTCATGACGAGCGCCAACCCAACTCCCATATATAAGATTGCTGGGTTATCAAGGACAAACGCGAGGACATACGATAACGCAATGACCATCACAAAAAAGCCAATCATGAGGTACCATGTCTTTCTAATATTTGCGCCTTGGTGGGTATACATTGTTGCCATAGGACTGCATTATACAACGGATTATTGGTGTCACAAAATACTACTTACCTAGGACATCGGATGTCCTAGGTAAGTAGTTGTTTCTTATGTACGAGGCGAAACCTCGAATTAGACTTCGTGCTCGAGGTGAGTCCCGAGGGTGATTCAATAAACAATGCGGTAGTGCGCGGACAGGACCATTAGGAATAGGTCCTGCTCGCGAAAATTCGCCATATGCTGCATAAATGGTTCGCCAGGTAGCTGAGAGACGTGGATTGGGCCATTATGGATAGGCCCAACTCACGGAAATTCGCCATATGCTGCATAAATGGTTCGCCAGGTAGCTGAGAGACGTGGATTGGGCCATTATGGATAGGCCCAACTCACGGAAATTCGCCATATGCTGCATAAATGGTTCGCCAGGTAGCTGAGAGACGTGGATTG
>CALMKR010000217.1 GCA_937867625.1 uncultured bacterium
TCGCTTATCTTTGTCGTAGTCCTGAATGATTTCCTTGAAAAGCTTCGGATACAAACTACTGAATTGCATTGCTGCACTGTAATCGTAATGTTTACGAAGAGACCAGTCTGGATGATCTCGGAAAAGGATACGATTCTTGTTATCGGTCACTGGACAAACTATTTGGATTTCTCCAGTGTTCCAGTAATCACCTTCATTGCAACCGGAAGGTGATGTATACCAATGGGTTTGAATCGCAACGCAGTCTTTTATGGAGTGACGCTTGCCACAACCACAGAGAAATCTCTTGTTGCCACGTTGTCTATCTAACTCCTTCAGCAAGGCTGCTTCTCTCCGCCTTACTTGTTTTAGACTTTCTAGAATGTTCATTTGGTTAAGCCCTCTAGAAAATATGAATTGTGGAGCTGAAGATAGGATTCGAACCTACGTTGGACTTGCGTCTCCGGCTTACAAGACCGGTTCTTTCGACCACTCAGATCACTTCAGCGTTACTGCATATTATAGCAGCGTTTTATTTCCGAAGAACTCTTTTGTGAATTCTTCCCAGCTTGCCCATCTGATTTCACACCAGAGAGCAACGTAAGTACCAAGCCAAGCTCCTGCACAAGCAGGGATTAATAGCCAGTAATCTTTCACGAATGAGATTGTGGCAATGCCGGTCATGAGAAACAAGATTGCAGCCCAGTTAGAGGCTTTGACTTTGTCCCGATCTTTGACTCGGCTGACGTAGGTAGCCCAGCAGACATCTGCCAGGAACACTACGACGAAAACCAGAGCCCATTCAAGGGCTAGCGCTACTGTCATTTGTAACCCTTTCTGGACGGGTGTCCTGTAATTCCTTGCGACCTTGTTTGTAGAGACCAATCAAGACGTCTACGTTGATGTGAGGGCCGAAGATTGGCTGACCTTCGACAAAGAACGACTCCCTGGCTTCATGTTCAATGGCCGTCATCATTGCTTTAAAAGCCGTGAGGACGATTTCGCTCTTGACCATGTGCTCGGACAGGACCCATTTGCGGCCATTCCAGTCCTGAGCAACCTTTGTTTTTGTGCAATCTGCATGGAACTGGACCCTCATGTAGGACGGAGTCTCTGGGGTTTCCAGGGCTCCGAACGCTACAAAATACCAGTCGTTGTATTTGACGGTGTTCAGGATAGCCTGAACTTCTGACGTTTTCAATTTAACCTCCATTTTACAAATATGCGAACATCCTGTTGAAGTTTTCGTAGACGCCTGAGAGCCTTTTCAAACTTTGTAACTTCAACTTCATGAGGAAACAGGGTTTTGACCAAATAGTTTTCTTTGTCACCCCACCAATCTGGAATCCAAAAAGTTTCCACAGCTTCAGGGTTTCCATCAGGGGGAATGAAACCGCAGATAGGATAGTCATCTTCTGTGAGAAGAGCATAGCCCAGACCTCCTAGTCTGTCTACTGCTTCCATTCTTAATTTAAGGATATCCAGATCATTGTGCGGACGTAGAACATCAGCGTAATCATTTATCCACATATTCAACCTCCCCAAACACGATGTTCTACCACGAGCTTTACTGAGTTTTTACGATGCTTATTCCTATGTTCAAGCATAGCGTCAGCACTTTCAAAACCTCCACCAGGTGGAGTTGTACAGGGATAATCGTTGACTAATTCAACTTCTATTCCCTCAGCCAATAAAGCTCTATGAATTATCTCAGCTTCGTAATTTACAGCTAAGCCAAGACCTTGAACGGTAACAAGGACTTCATCAAATTTCTTGTCAGACATACTTGTTCCTAAATAATGGTGCCCCGGAGAGGACTCGAACCTCCACACCCTTGCGGGCGTCAGGACCTAAACCTGGTGCGTCTACCAATTTCGCCACCGGGGCTGGTGTTACTAACAATTAATGAATGGCGTCAGGTACGAGATTCGAACTCGCATTTGCTTGCGTGAAAGGCAAGTGTCCTAGGCCGTTTAGACGAACCTGACTGAAAACTAATTTTCAAAGGAATTGGTGCTGTCTCTCAACAAAGTCCAATTCATTTGTAATGCTGTTCTTCTTCTATGACAGTTGGCGCAAACAACGTCACACTTTTCCATCTCTACCAATATTTTATCGATAGAAGTACCTAATCTCAGAGCGTTACTTATGTCGAAGGATTTATCGGCTCGAATTCTATGATCAAATTCCAACACTATCGGATCTTTTTCTCCGCAATCCATACAACCCTTTTCAGCTTTGTAATCATGTACAGCTTTTATGTTTACAAAAGCTCTTTCTTTTTCTTTTCTTTGCTTTTCAGCTTTCTGTTCCGGAGAACGCTTTGCATACCAAGCATTGTTATAAGCTCTTTGTTCTTCTTTTGTTTTCATAAATACAATTTGGTACCCGCAGCAAGATTCGAACTTGCGACCAATGGATTAAAAGTCCACTGCTCTGACCAACTGAGCTATACGGGTTTGGTGGCCAGGGCTGGTTTCGAACCAGCGACCTATCGCTTATCAAGCGAGTGCTCTACCCCTGAGCTACCCGGCCTATTAACTGTTACCAGTCAATGTTTATTGTGTACTTGCCTGCGGGAAGCAATCCTTTAGAATGTAAATCGTCCACTATCATTTCAAGTGACGGGTAGAAATTTCTTTCCCAGAACAAGTCTAGGCAATTTCCACCTTCTTCTTTACCATTCCATTCTAAAGGACTTCTTTTTAACCAAGCTGCAAAACTAACACCTTCGACATCTCCATTGATTACCTCGGGAATTGTCTCCGCTTCAAAATCATGCGGATACTCATTGGGTACTGTTATCTCATGTGTCCCTCGACTCTTGCAACCATCTTGCTGCTGGAAGCAATATGGTCTGCCGTATGTCTTTGTGACCAAGTCGTCAAATTCACCTGAGTCTATCATCTGTATTGTCTGAATTCTCATTTACTTAGTATTAATGGAGCCAACGGAGGGATTCGAACCCACGACTCCCTGCTTCGTAGGCAGGTACTCTAAATTCCACTGAGTTACTTCGGCGTTTGTTTATTGGTGCTACTGGATGGACTCGAACCACCGACGCTCGGCTCTTCAGGCCGACGCTCTACCAACTGAGCTACAGTAGCGTTTAATTATCAAGGCATGCAGGGTTCGAACCTGCGTCTCGTCTGACTTAACCATATTAGTCGACTTAGTGATGAACCACCGGAAGGAATCGAACCTTCATTTTCCGAATCCTGACCTACTGAACGAATGCCTTGAATTTCTTTAACTCCAGATCAGATGACTTAACCAGACTAGCCTAACCACAGATACAGGTGTTTAGTGGTGGGTAGTCTAGGACTCGAACCTAGTATGCTCAGGGAGCGGCGGGGTTACAGCCCGCTGAAGTCGCCCGTGCTTCTCACTACCCAATAGGGTTAGGGGCGAGGTGACGGTGAATATCGGTAACCGAAGAACCACAGATCTAGACGAACAAAGAACTTCCCCTCGTTAAAGCCGAAGCCAAAACGAGCCATTCTGTTTTTCTCATCTAATTGTAGTTTGGTTAACATGGTGTTTTTGAATTGAATTTGTATTTTAGCACGGTTCTTGAAATGTGCAAGTTATTTCTGGCAGAGGCACCAGGATTCGAACCTGGAACACACGGATTTGGAGTCACGCTGTTCTGCCAATTGAACTATACCTCTGTGTTAACTTGCTGTGAATTTGGGGCGAACAGCCGGATTCGAACCGACGCATGGGAGGATCACAACCTCCAGACTTAAACCGCTTGTCTATGCTCGCCGTGGAAATGGCGGCTCATGCCGGAATCGAACCGGCGTTGATCCCTGGACAGGGGACTGTTCTACCATTGAACTAATGAGCCTAGGTTTACAACAATCGTTCCAGCGTATTGATGGCAGCTAAGCCCTCATCTACGTGACCGATACGGTGATGAAGCCATTTGATGACTTCTTCGGAATTGAAATCAAGGTATTGACCTTGATATTGACAGTTGCCGCAGTGAGACGCTTCTTTCTCACTGGTACATGGATGCCTTGGGTTGACATCGCAGTAATCGCATATCCCAGACATATATTATAACACCTGGTTATTGCGGGTCGACAAATGGTACTGGAACTCACGTTTAGCCACTGAGAACCTGCTCAACGGATAACGAAGACTGTCTTCGACAATTTCTATTTCGTCAAAGCCTGGCTTGATTTTCCAGCATGCTTGATGCATCCTGAATACATCGTCGGTCCAGAATACAGCACGCCCTTTGCTTGCCCAAGTTGGGTGACAGTTC
>CALMKR010000218.1 GCA_937867625.1 uncultured bacterium
GTACTTGTGGAAACGAAGCTAAAAGAGAAGCTATACAGCAGGAACTCTTAAAAGCCGAATTAAAAGGTTTTGATAAAGCATTTGATAGTCATGATTACGATGGTTTAAGAAAATACAAGTCCGACCTACAAGCTAAACTAAAAGGCACAAACAATGAGTGATATAAATCGTAGTTATAAGGTTTTTTTTGGAGACAACAGAGAAGAAGCCATAAAAAGGGACGGGGAAAAATGTGTTAAGTGTATGATTACCAGGGATGAGCATAAAGAGAAATACAATAGAGATATAACCGTAGACCATATAGATGGAAAAGGTCGAAATACTCCGCTAAAACTAAAAAATAACTCACTCAATAATTTGCAAACACTGTGCCTATCTTGCCACGGTAAGAAAGATATACTACGAAGAACAGCACTAAATACAGCAACAGGAGAAAGACACGGTAGTGCAAAACTTAAACAGCAGGATGTTGACGATATACGGATGTTCTACAGCCGAGGTATAAAAGTCAAAGACATAGTGACCGTATATCCAGTATCTAAAATAACACTCTACTACATAGTCAATGGTACTACATGGAAAACTAATAATAAGGGAGATGAATGATGGGTAAAGAACTAGAATTACTAATCAGAAAAAACGCACTCAAAGATGTAGAAGTTTGGTTATACCAACAGTACGAGGAGATTGCTAGAGAGCTTGATGAGATAAGAGCCTCTAATGAATTGGAGAGTAGTGATGATTAACGAGATAAATGAAAATACATCAGACGGTTATCATACATTTAAGGAGCTATACGAGTATAGATTGCTTTACAACGCCTGTATGTTTAATGAGCTGTACCGAACCCACCAAGAGTACGACATACATAAAAGCTGGAAGCATTCAGACGGTGAATTAGCCTTTGGCGGTGGATGGTTTGTAGTTGTTGCTCAACTGCCAACAGGTCAAATAACAAACCACTATGATATGAAAGACTGGTATTTGTTTGACATTGAAGAACGAGATACAGCTGATAAATGGGACGGTCACACACCACAGGACGTAGCTGAACGGTTACGAGTCTATGCCGAGAGCTATGAGAGTCTCGCTAAAGTTCGGGCGAAAACTTCGTCTAGCGTACGCAAGCCCAAAAAGGACACTACAAGGGAGTCAGAATGATATATCGAATTAAACAATGGTGGGCTAAACGATGGGGCGAGTGTATGAGACAGAAGATGGGCTACTCGTGTAGGAATAGAGTGTGTAAGGGTTTAGAGGAGCATTAAGTAAAATGCTAGAGTATCTGTGTAAAAATTGTGGCAGGTCGTTTCCAAGATATAATACAACTGTAACAATATGTCAGGTTTGTGCGTATAACAAGTACACTAAACCAAACAAGCCTATTGCCAAAAGAGGTAAGAAGTCTAAAGAATATGATGATTGGCGTATAAATGTAGCAATACCCTACTTAGATAAACAATACGGTCATAGGTGTGCTATATGCGGTGTAGATGGCAAGCTTGATATAGACCATATACAGAAGCGTGGCTCACACCCGGAGCTTAAAATGCAGATAACTAATGTTCGTTATTTGTGCAGGAATTGTCATATAAAAGAAACATAAAAAAGTACTTGACATTATGCTTATGGTAATGTATAATATAAGTATTAAGTTAGATGATAACTTAATAAAACAACCTCGACAGCGTACCGATAAAAGATAGCAGTCATGACTAGCAAATCACATCGAGAGCGCAACAGGTTGTTTTTTTATGTGTTATACTCTAATTATGAACTACACCGCTAGGAGTTTTAATCTAACAATAGACGCATTATCTAGCGGTGGTGCGTCTTTTTTTGGAGTTAAAAATGGGTAATACGATTGAATGGTTTAAATGTATGTTTAGTAAAAAACACGCTAAGAAAACAAAGCTTCGTATAACAGAGGCTAAAGAAAAGAGTATGCTAGAGAGTTTAGACATAATAGCGATACTTATATTTATGTTGCTTTTATTCAACATAGTAAACGTCTGGTATCGCTACCAAGAGTTACAAGTTTTAAAAAACAGTGATAGAACAATAATACAAGTGGAGTTTGAAGATGAGTAGAATCGCATATATAGGTAATTTTGAGCCAGAATTTTCGACTGAAAATGATGTTCGCAAAGCGTTTGAACATCTGGGGCATACAGTTATACAGCTACAAGAAAACAAAGTCAGTATGGAACAAGTACGAGAAGAATCATTAAATAGTGACCTACTTCTAATTACTGGCACATGGGCTACTCAGCCATTAGATGAATTTATTACTCATATACATACTTTAGCAATCGCAGGTATACCAAGTGCTACATTACACCTCGATACGTTTTGGGGAACATCAAGAGGTGGTCGTAAGTGGTGGCTAGAGCCTATGTTTCACACTGCCTATATATTTACGGCTGATGGGGATTACAATGACAAGTGGGAGTTACTCGGCAAGAATCATATGTGGCTTATGCCGGGTGTGAGATATGACGCAGCGAAGTTTGGTACAGAGCGTAAAGAATACGAATGTGATGTTGCCTTAGTTGGTAGTAATGGCGAGGGGTATCACGAAGATGTGTGGACATATCGTAAAGAACTTGCAGGACAACTCCGAGAAATGTGTAAGCGTAACGGTTGGACGTATAAGAACCCAGGAGGAGATGAGCCAAAAATTGACCGTAATGATGACATGAATGACTTTTATGCAAGTGCCAAAGTCACCGTAGGTGATTCACTCTGTTTAAATAAAGAAGATTCTAAGTACTGGTCTGACAGAGTACCAGAGGCTACAGGGCGTGGTGGATTCTTAATCATGCCACAGATCAAAGCTATGAAGTACAACTACCCTAAACTTCCTACTTATTCTTGGGGTAACTGGAAACAACTAGAAGAAATGATTAAACACTACTTAGAACACGAGGACGAACGTCACACGATACAGGCTGAAAACCAACGCATTACCAAAGAAGAACACACCTACGTTAATCGAGTTAAAACTATTATGAAGATTTGCGAGGTAAACGATGAAGATGGTCAAAAGTAAACTAAACGGAAAGTATGAACTGTACTTACCAGAGCATAGAGCTAACCGTGAAGAATGGCATAACGAAAAAGGTTGGGAAAAAGCTCGGCTAGAATCAATGCACAAACACATAGGTAAAGGTGATGTTGTCTACTATGTAGGAGCTGAACTCGGAGAAATGGCGGCACTCTGTCAAATGTGGGGTGCAGAGGTAGTACTATTCGAGCCTAACTTTAGTGCATGGCCTAGTATTAAAAAAACATGGGAAGCTAACAAACTTAAAAACCCTTTGGCTTGCTATGCAGGATTTGCTAGTAATGTACATCAACCGATACCGCCTAAACCTGATATTGCTTTATTAAACGGCAAAGGTTGGGAAATAGGTGAAGATGGATTTCCACTATCTGCTAATGGAGAAATAGTCGAAGCTCATGGATTTAGTGAATTGTATTTAGAAGCTGATGGTTTACCGCAATACAGAATTGATAACTTAGTAGCAGAGGGACTTAAACCACCAACAGTTATTACTGCTGATGTAGAGGGTGCAGATATGCAAGTACTATATGGAGCAAAAAAAACAATAGAACAGTATCACCCGAAGATATGGATGTCATGGCATCCCGAATTTCAGTTTGACCAGTACGGAATATACCTTAGAAATGCTAGAGATTGGTTAATTGACAGAGGATATTCGGAAACGTTTTTAGACTACGAACATGAAATCCATATGTTATATGTAAGTAAGGGTGTATAATGTTAAGCATGAGAACAAGACAATCAGAAATAGACATATTCAATAAGAATACTGTTAAAACTGATACTTGCTGGAATTGGATGGGTTACGTTCAAAATGCTGGTTACGGTTCTATGGTTACATATAAACGAAATTATCTTGCTCATAGATGGGCTTTTGAAAACTTTGTAAGACCGATAAAACCAAAAATGACTATAGACCACTTGTGTAAAAATAAAATATGCGTAAATCCTGAACACATGGAAGAAGTTACTAGAGCCGATAATATAAGACGTTGTGGGTTGCAGGGCGTTGCATTAAAAGAATCTCAAAAGACTCATTGTAATAATGGACATGATTATTCTATATATGGCGTGAGGTATAAAAATGGATTTAACGAATATGGTACTCGTAAATATGCAAGACGATGTATAAAATGTCATCCAAAGTTTACGAGATATGTATGAAAGTATTAGTTGTCATACCTGTAGCAGATTATGAGTTAGGCAAGGCTTGCATTGAATCTATATTACGAGAAGATAGTGCTTCGGGTATTGATATAGATGATGTGTTGATTATAGATAATACAAGAGAGTGGTGCTTTCCGTATGGCAAACACTACTATCGTGACCCAGACGGACATAACATAGGCGTAGCAAGGGCGTGGAACATTGGAGCAAGACAAGTTGTAGAAAAGCAATTAGACTATCTTATTATTATGAGTCAGTCAATGTTATTTGGACCCATAAAGGAAACGACTTGGATTAAACAAATGGAAACCTTTGCAGGGGAAAACGTTATAGAAGCAGACGGTCACTCATGGCATCTTATCGCTTTGCATAGACGGTTGTTTGAGAAAGTAGGATATTTTGACGAGAACTTTTACCCAGGTTATTTTGAGCAGATAGACTGGTGTTACCGATTAGAACTAAACGGACTACAAAGTGCATGGGCTAGAGTATGGGTTAATGCGTTATCTCAGACAGTCGGTAATCATACGAACTTAGTACTTGCACCACCTCTGTTACAATACTACCGTGAAAAGTGGGGTGGAGATAAAGGAGAAGAAACATTTAAACTTCCGTTTGGCGATAAGCCTATAGGTTACTTTCCTAATAATTCTATACCATACCTTGCTAAAAAGTATGAGCTAAAGGAGTGGTGGTAATGAATACTTGCGGTGTAGGACACAAACAACACGACAGGCTGTTGCTAGATACACAGCTTGGTAAGATGTGGGCGTATGATTCAGAAAAATATAGTAATCATGCAGGGTATTACTGCACCGGTCAAGATGCTATATCGGGTGCTTTAAGGATGCAGGGGTCATGGGAAGATAGAGATACACGCCCTATATCTGAAATTCTTATTAACGGTAATAGAGATAACATTGTAATAGACTTTGGCTGTCATATAGGTTGGTATACGATCATGGCTGCACAGCTTGGCTATCATGTTATAGCAATAGACGGTGACGCTGAAAACTTAGAACTTTTATCAATGACAGCACAACTTCACGGGGTATCAGATAAGATTAAACTTATACATGATTGGGTAGACCAAGACTTCACACTTGGATTGCCAGATGTAGGTATTGAACTGGTAAAAGTAGATTTAGAGGGTAATGATGACTACGCTGTAAATTCGGTAGACCTTAGAAATGTTAAAAACTTGTATGTAGAAATATCACCTGCATTTAATAAACGTTATCCTGCACTTGTTAAAAAGATTACCAGTCAAGGCTTCAAAGCATATTACCCAGAGGACAAACCGTTTGACGATGACTTTTCTGAGAGCCAAATTAACTTGAGGTTTTCACGATGATAGCCTACCTTTTATCGCTTAACCCAGACGCTAATATAGCCGACCAGTGGGACTTTGGTTTTCTTAAAGATATGTTTACGGATTTAGATGTAGAGTTTGAATCTGTAGACACTATACCTAAAGGTGATAAAGCTATTGTTGTAATACCAGCTCGACATCACGCAGGAATGGAAAAGCAAGTACAAAAAGAATTAGACAATCTGAATCACTGTGTACTGTTTTTAATGGGTGATGAAGAAGCAGAGTTTGACATAGACCAAATACAGGCAACTCATATATGGGTACAAAATCCTCATCTTGGTAAGCATGACAAATACAACAAACTTGGTACAGGTTACCCACAACACATGAGCGATATACTCGAAGCTGTAGTACTTCCGATCAAAAAGAATGTAGATATATTCTATGCAGGACAAAAGACTCATCAAAGACGAGAAGAACTTTCTGGTCAGTTAAAGACAATGCACCGTAAAAACAAGATAGAAGCTTACGACACACAAGGCTTCACACAGGGCATGAGCCATTTAGATTACTATATGGGTATGGTTGGAGCTAAAGTCGCTCCTGCACCCTCTGGTGCGGTCATACCGGATAGTTTTAGACTGTTTGAAGCGTTAGAGTGTATGGCTATCCCCATAGCCGATCAGAAAACAGCTAAAGGCGAAGTTATGGAGTATTGGGATTGGTTATTTGGCGAGATTACGCCATTCCCTCATATCACCAACTGGGAATCGTTACCGGCTTATATGAAAGAGATTAAAAAAGATTACCCACACAACATACATAAACAAACTGCGTGGTGGCTAATGTTTAAAAGGAACTTTAAATTGAAAGTATTGGAGCAATACAATGGCTAAACTTAATCAAGAAATATTAGAATATTTAGCAAGCCTAGATGTTAGTGAAACGGCTATAGAAATATTTAAACAGTTTACTATTGAAGCAGAAGCATATCACCCTAATAGCAATATGTATAGGTCGCTAGAACGTGACGCTATGTTAAGAATAGGCTATGAGCTTGGTAAAAATGAAAAATGATATAACAGTCATATTAGTTAGTTCCGTACTACCGAGCCACCCAAAGCTAGATATTATTGAGGAAACTATTGCTAGTATTAGACATCACTTGCCAGACAGTGAGATTATTTTACAGATAGACGGACTACGAAAAGAACAAATAGACCGTAAAGCAGATTATGACGAATATAAGAATCGTATACTATGGAACTGCCTACACAAGTATAAGAATGTATTACCTGTAGTATTCGATGAACACTCACATCAAACAAACATGATGAAAGCTACGATTGATTTAATCAAAACTCCACTGATGTTGTATGTAGAGGGTGACGCTCCTTTAGTTAAGGACGAGAAAATAGACTGGGAGAAGTGTATAGCGTTTATTATGAGCGGAGAAGCCAACACTATTCGTTTTCACCACGAGGGTAAGATACCTCTAGAACATGAGGGGCTTATGCTCGGCAGAAAAGACAAGTTTATGCGTACTTACCAGTGGAGCCAACGACCACATTTGTCTACGGTTATTTATTACAAGGAGACGGTTTTACCTACGCTCCGAGAGAAGTACTTTATAGAGGACACTTATCATGGAGTGGTCATGAACGCATGGCATGAATACGGACATTTAGGATGGGCCAAACATAGGCTGTGGATTTACTACCCGAATGAAAAGAACATTAAACGAAGCTACCATATAGACGGACGAGCCGGTGGCTTAAAATATACGTCAGATGACGAGGTAGGATTATGAAACTCACGCTATTAGTAGTGGCTAGTAAAACTGGGCTTGGTTACCAAACGAGATCGTACTATAAACATCTCAAACCTCACAAGACTATTATTATAGACATCTCTAATTTAAATGGTATGGAGCAGAACTACGATTGGTATCCTGACGCTCAGATAATTAAAGGCATACCGAAAGATGATCAACTGCAAGGTATGTTGACCGATACAGACGTACTGATGACTGCTGAAACTCCATACAATATGAATTTGTATCAGGTGGCACGGTCAATGCAAGTCAAAACTGTATGTGTAGAAAACCCTGAATTTTATGACCATATTAAATACCCACAGTATCAACTTCCCGACCTTATGATCTTACCGAGTACATGGCTAGAACAGGAGATTACGAGACACGCCAACGCCAAAGGCACTAAGGTTATCCAACTGCATCACCCTGTAGACCGAGAAGAAATTGAGTTTAGACTTCGTGAAAATAATAAGGTCATGCACATAGCCGGAAAGCCTGCATCACATGATAGAAATGGAACGTGGGATTTTCTACAAGCGTGTCCAAATGGGATAGTCACTACGCAAGTAGAGGAGTTTGCTAACCAGATTAGAAAACGATACAGAGACACAAGAGTTATATCTAACATACAAGATCCAAAATATCTATATTTACTAGGAGATATACTTGTAATGCCGAGAAAGTATGGCGGTAACTGTCTACCGTTAAATGAAGCTTTAGCAAGTGGTATGCCAGTAATCATGCCTGATATTACACCTAACAATAATCTACTACCGCCTGAGTGGTTAGTACCAGCTTATATAAGTGATTCGTTCACTCCTCGTACCAAGGTAGATATATGGACAACCGATCACAAAGCTCTAGTAGAACGTATACAATGGATTAAGTCACAGGACATGAAAAAACTATCACAGCAAGCGAGCAATATAGCTGATACGATTAGTTGGAAAACATTACTACCTAAATATATGGAAGCATTGGAAAGTTTATGATTAAACTCAACATACTAGCTATCGCAGCAGTTGAAGATAGAACAAATTTAGATATTCAAATTGCCAAACAAACACTACAGCCTAATAACGTATTCGTACATGTAGACAAGAATCCAGCACAGGGTATAAACGATCGTAGAAAACGCATAGCCGAGAATCATAAGATACTTGTTCAAGCAGTAGAAGATTTGAAGCCTGATCTTGTATGGCAATTAGAAGGGGATTCAGTTCTAAACCATAATACCTTACAAAAGCTGTATGATGACTTTCAAATACTTAAAGGTAATGGGTTTGGGTATGTATCAGGAATACAGGTCGGTAGACATGGGCTATACGCACTTGGAGCATGGACAAACTTCACCGAAGATAGTTTTGAGAGTATTAACTACACATTAGACGGATTACAACGTGTAGAAGCTACTGGATTTTATTGCTTACTAGCACAGCCGAAAGTATGGCTGAGTGGTCAGTGTTCTTGGGATGGAGAGCCATATGGACCAGATGTAGTTTGGGGACGCAGTATACAGAAACAAAAGTATGTAGATATGGATATTCCGATCGGACACCTTGTAAAGAACGGAATAATTAGACCAGAACATATGAGTACCTGTAATGTAAAATTTAGTAAGATAAATGGTAAATGGGAGTATAAACAACTATGAATATAAATGACATCATACCAAACAAAGATAATCCGAGAGTTATTCGAGATGATAACTTCAAAAAGCTCGTGCAATCTATAAAAGACTTTCCTGAAATGCTTGAGATTAGACCGATCGTATTGAACAAAGAACACGTTATTCTTGGTGGAAATATGCGGTATCGAGCTTGTAAAGAAGCAGGGTTAAAAGACATACCTGTTCAGATTGTAGACTTATCAGAAGAAAAACAACGTGAGTTTATTATAAAAGATAATGTTAGTGGTGGTGATTGGGATTGGGATGTATTAGCTAATGAATGGGATACTGATTTATTGAATGATTGGGGACTTGAATTACCTGGTGGGTTTGGTGATGAGGAAGTAGAAGAAGATGAAGCACCAGAGGTAAGTAGTGAGCCACCTGTGAGTCAACTTGGAGTGGTTTATCAGTTAGGCAGACATAGGGTTATGTGTGGGGATAGTACAAATGATTTACCTATATTGATGGATGGAACAAAAGCAAACCTATTAGTAACCGATCCACCATATGGCGTTAGTTACGCTGATAAAAACGCCTTTCTTAATTCTATTTCCCGGGGAAATAGAAACCAAACAAAGATAGAAAACGACCATATGAAGCCTGAAGAAATGAAAGAGTTTTGGACAGAATCATTCGGGGCAATATTTGCTTATCTTGAAAGTGATGCTAGTTTCTACATAACCTCCCCACAAGGAGGGGAACTACTACT
Source organism: uncultured bacterium (assembly GCA_937867625.1). Taxonomy (GTDB): domain Bacteria; phylum Patescibacteriota; class Minisyncoccia; order Phycocordibacterales; family UBA918; genus OLB19. The sequence continues at coordinate 9,747 of CALMKR010000218.1, forward strand.
ACTACTACAGTCATTATACGATATTGGTTATCCCTCAAGACACATGATTATCTGGGCAAAGAACAACCATGTTTTAGGTAGATGTGACTATAATTACAAACATGAGCCAATTCTGTATGGGTGGTTAGAAAAGCACAAGTTCTACGGTAATGGCACACAGAAAACGAGTGTTTGGAACATAGATAAACCACACCAGAGCAAAGAACATCCAACAATGAAACCAGTAGAGTTATTTGCAGAGTGTGTTTTGAACGGTACTGAAAAAGGACAGGTGGTACTAGACGCTTATCTAGGTAGCGGAACTACTCTAATAGCTTGTGAACAAACAGACCGCACTTGTTACGGCATGGAGCTTGACCCTAAATATGTAGATGTTATACGCAAAAGGTATGCTAAGTTTATAGGTGAAGAAGATTGGGAAGCAGTAACACTAGAAATCAGCGGAGGAACAGCGGATGGCTCTTAACCCACAAAACATAGAACAACACAAGTTCAAACCGGGACAATCGGGCAACCCTGCCGGAAGACCACCGGGTATACCTAATGCAAAAACAAGGTATAAAAGATTACTAGAACTTGTTACTAAGAAAGCTAACCCTGTAACTGGTGAGATAGAAGAATTTACTCAACTAGAATTGATGGACATGGCTATTTTTAATAAAGCACTAAAGGGTGATTTAAGAGCCTATAAAGAAGTGATGGATAGACTAGAGGGAACATCTGCACAAAGCGTAGACTTAACAAGCGGTGGTGAAAAGCTACCAACAGTTATAATAGAAAATGTATATGGAACAAAACCAAACTTCCGAGTCAATAATGAGGTTGCCGAGGCTGATAACGTGGCAACAGACAGTAACCCAGAATAACGCTAGATTTAAAATACTTAGATGTGGACGTAGAACTGGTAAGACTTTTTATTTTATTATAGATAGTTTATCGCTTGGGTTACTCTATCCTAATTTATCTATGGCGTATGTTGGCTTAACGTATGGTCATGCAAAAGATGTGGTATGGGAAGATTATATAAAGCTTGCCGGTGGATTGATTGAATATAAGAACAGCCAAGAGTTAATAATACGACTACATAATGGCTCACGCATAAAATTGTACTCATGGGATTCAGTCGATAATATGCTTGGTAAGAAGTATCACAAGGTCTATTTAGATGAGTGTGCTGTAGCTAAGAACTTAAAAAAAGCTTGGGAAGATGTAATCGAGCCTACACTATTGGATTATCATGGTGAAGCGTTATTTGCTTCTATGCCTCGTGGTAAAGGTCAATTTAAAGCTATGATTGACGAGAGTAAAAAGAAAGATGATTGGCAAGACTTTCACTTTACATCTTATGATAATGACACTATCCCAAATGTAAGAGAGGATTTGGATCGCAAGCGTAGAGATATAGCACCTAGTGTATTTGCTCAACAATACCTTGCAGAGTTTACTGATTTAGAGGGCCGTATATATACTGAATTTAAGCGTGATGATGCATTACAAGAATGTCCATTTACGCCTATACGATATGGGTTTAGTGTAGACTTTGGCTACAATCACCCACTTGCGGCTTATGTATACGCTATAGGAAGTGACGATCAGATTCATGTTATTAAAGAACTGTATGCTCGCAAGTTAGATGATTTACAACGTGTACAAGCTATTAAAGATTTAACCGATGAGTATAGAATAGATGTTGCAGTAGCAGATAGTGAAGACCCGATTGCGATACAACAGCTATCTAGAGAATTAAACTTTAGGGTAGACCCTGCTGTTAAAGGTAAAGACTCAGTGTTTCAAGGTATTAACGAAATGAAATCAGCCTTTCATTCAGGGCAACTTACGGTCAGTGATACATGTACAAACTTAATAGACGAATTAGAAATATACAGTTGGAAGCTAGATGCAGAGGGCAAGGAAACCGATCAACCAATAAAAGAGAATGATGACGCTTGCGACTCAGTAAGGTACTTTGTTACTAAGATACGAAACACAAGTTTAATAACAATGCAAGATATTGCAATGTGATTGTGCTATAATCACATTAGAGCGCCATTGAGTGCCATAACAGGGTAACATTTATGAAATTAGGTCAGCGATTACAGACCGCATACAAGGTTCTAACTTCTCAGAATCTTGGCAATTCAATTAGTGGACAAGTTCTACGCAATTATCAACAAGGGTCAGCCTTTAACCCAACACGACAACTCTACGGTATAACGTATAAAGCAATAGATAAAATAGGTATGGCAGTAGCCGACTACGAGCCACTGGTAGAAAAGTCTAATGGTGACACACTAGAAAACCATCCTATTTATAACCTTGCTAAAATGCCAAACCCTAGACAGAATGGGCATTACTTCTTTCATCTTGAAGCGATGCTGTATGAGATATATGGAGAAACTTTCTGGTACAAGGTACGAGGTGAACGTACAAACAAAGTAAAAGAACTGTACCTACTTAATCCGGCTTCTATGGAGTTAGTATTTGGTGAGGGCGAGTTGCAAGGCTATGTACTACATAAACCAAACGGACAACAGATACCGTTTACCTTAGAGGAAATACACCACGATAAACGACCTAACCCATTTAACGAATGGCGTGGTATGTCAGTAATGGAAAAAGCATCACAGTATGTAGACATTGAACTCACTACTACTTCGTTTACGTTGAACTATATGCGGAACAACGCTAGTCCATCAGGGATTGTAAGCCTACCTGATATGGATCGAGATACGTTTAAACAATTCGCTGCTCAATGGCGTGAGGGGTATGAGGGACCGGAGAACGCCGGAAAGACTGCCTTTATACGAGGTGGTGAAGCAGACTTTAAAGCAGTTGGTGCTACTCTAAAAGACATTGATCAGAAGATAACTCGTGACATGGCAAAAGACGACGTGCTGATGATGTTTGATATGCCGAAAGGACTACTCGGAGCGAGTGGTGAAAAAGGACTGGGGCGAGCTGAAACAGAAGCATTAGAATACATATTTGCGAAGTATAAGGTCGAGCCTATGATGGAGCGACTTGATGAAATCTTTGAGGGTATATTAGTAGAGATGGGTGTGAGTGATTCTACCAGTGAGATTACCCACTTAACCTCTATTCCTGATGACAAGCAATACATACTGAACCAGAATGAAAAAGGGGTCGGACGGTGGATTACTATAAACGAGGCTCGGCAATCACAGGGACTTCCTCCCATACCTGATGGTGATGAACTCGGTTCACCGCCTGCACCCACAAATGAAACTAAGGCTAAAAAAGTCACGCTTAAAAAAAAATTAACTAAAGCTGAAATGACTAAGAAAATCAATCAAGACCAAGAGGAGTTTAGACGAAACTTGGTTGAGACTAACGACATCTATGCTAAAAAGTACAAAAGCAAATTAGTTACATTTCTTAGTAATCAAGAAGATGAGATTATTGAAAAGATAGGCGCTCGGAAAAAAGCCTTTGAAGAATGGTTGTTTGATATTAAGAACGCCAGTGAAGATATGAAAGACGCATTACTGCCAGTCATATTAGATTTAATGGAAGCACAAGGCGAAGATGTTACTAACTTTATATCTGGGGAACTCTTAACGATATCTCCTGAGATACGTCAAAAAGTAGAACACGACATTCTACAAATTAGTGGTGTGTTTAATACTGATACTATTAAGGCACTAGAAAAGACACTACAAGAGGGTCAAGCACAGGGTGAAAGTCTTGTCAAACTAAAAAAACGAGTGGAAACAGTGTACTCAGACGCTAAAGGCTACCGAGCCGAGAGAATTGCTAGAACTGAATCATTACGAGCCAGTAATAACACGGCGGAGATTGTCTACCAGCAATCTGGCTATAACAAAGTCGAATGGTTTACTAATCCCGGAGCATGTGAGTTTTGTCAGACGTTTAGTGGCAAGACCAAAACTATTGGCTCAAACTTTATGGATAACGGTGATACATTGACTGGTGCTGATGGTGGTATGATGAAAATAACTTACGATGATGTGGCAACGCCACCGCTCCACCCTTCTTGTACTTGCTCGCTAGTACCAGTTTAGGAAAAATGAATGAATACATGTAAATATTGCAATCAAAAATACGCACCAACAAGAAAAGACCAAAAGTTTTGCAGTATTAGTCATGCTTTAAAACACCGTTATGCTAATGGGTTTAAACCAAATACAGAAAAAGCACATGAGACACTACGCACCAAAGGTCATTATAAAAGAGATAATACATACTTAAAAACTAATAACCCTGCTAAATCACCCGAAGCAAGAATAAAAATATCTGATTCCAAGATGGGTAATAAAAATGCTATGTACGGAATTGTGGGTGATAAACATCATAATTGGTCAGGTGGAAAAAACAAGACAATATGGAAATCAGTAGAATATCAACGATGGCGCAAATCAGTAATGCGGAGAGATAATTTTACTTGTGTAGAATGTGGAGATAACAAAGGCGGTAACTTAGAAGCAGACCATATTAAACCTAAATATTTATTTCCTGAACTAACATTTGTAATAGATAACGGCAGAACGCTTTGTGTAGATTGTCATAAAGCAACTAAAACATGGGGACAAAAAGTGAAGTCACTAAGCAGAGCGGACTTCGCATAATGGATAACCTAGAACTCTACCAAGAAGAACAGCGTCAAGCTCTTATAGATATGAATAAGGGTATTGTTGAATTGTCTAAAAAAGTACAACAACAGATAGATGCGTACGAAGTTGTTAAAAATGTTGAAGTCACCGGTAGAGTAGAAGTAAATACTGAAAAAGAAATAGCTGTGAGCAACTTAGAGGACTTACAGGGCTCAATAGAAAGCTTAGAGGGTACATTATCTAAAGCTATTAAAGATAACTCGTACAAGCCCTTAGAAGCGGTCACCGTAAAGAATATTAAGGACGCATTACCTACTGAGTTAAAGATTACTAACTTAGCTGATATTAAACAGTATTTTAATGATCTTGAGCAATCTATTAAGAATAATCAGCCAATTGTCAACGTAGCAAAACAAGACATTGTATTCCCTACTGATCCAAAGAAGCCAATACCTGTACGCATAACTGATGGTAAGAAGTTTATAGACGCATTGACAGTCGCAGTCGGTGGCGGTATGGATTCTCAAGGAATCATAGACGCTATAAATAATATTACAGTTAGTGTTGATACAACTGGATTGGCTACAGAAGCAAAACAAGATGACCTTATTACCGCTGTTAATAATATGGGTGGTTCAGTAACATATAAAGTTCTCGTAGACAAATCAGTTACCGACATTATCTATATCGGCAAGGCAACTATTGGGACGGCTACGAGTGTAGCAAGTTGGCAAATTAAAAAAATAGACAAGACCGTAACAGATAACGTAACAATAACCTACGCAGCTTCGGGAGCATTCACCGCAACGTGGACAAATCGAGGAAGTGAGACCTACTCATGAAACCCATAAACCGCAGATACCACGACTTAGACGACACCACCAAACAAAGCTGGCTAACTTGGGATTTATCTAATGGTAGTGAGATAGTAGTGGAGAACTTAACTACTTTTGGTGAAGTAACAGACAGTAAAGAACAGCTTACAGCCTTAGCTCAAGAGGTCTGTGATAGTTATGAGGAGAATCTATAATGGCAGTAATTGTATCCAATGGAGCAACTAACTTATCCACAGCTGGTGGGTTTTATCGGTCTGAGAGTTACAACCTCTCACCTATGAGTACAACTTATCTGACATTAGCAAGTGCTAGAACAATAAATGTTACTTTTGCTAATGCTGGCAACTGTCAAGGGTTAATTATTTACCTAGCTACCGCAACACACTGCAACAAAGACGTAACTGTTAAACTCCAAGAGAATACTGGCTCATGGGTAGACCGAGCAAGTGTAACCCTGACCGCTAATCAAATTACTAACAGCGTAGCCAGTAATGCTCAGGCTACCTGGGTAAAGGCTTTTACATTTGCAACTCCTTATGCCGTAGACACCACAGCTAGCAAATGGCGATTCGATATATCACAAGGCTCAGGTACAAATAACTGGTCACTCAGAACTTCAAATGGTACAGCTCCGTCATATATTACTTGGTGCGATAACGCCATAAGCTACACTACTAACGATGTAATTATCGCTAAAGAAACTATAACCATTGACCAAAACTGTACATTTAAGGGGCTATTATCTACTGGGGATAGCACCAACTCTATTTGTGCGATTGCTTGTACTAGCACTACTAGAGACCCAACTGCTAACGGTATGATAGTTTGGGACGACACCCCAGCGTCAAGCTACACAATGAACATAGACGGCTATATGGTGTTATCTGCTTATGCAGGTTTTCACATTGGTAATTCAACTAATCGCATACCCTATGCACAAAAAGCAGTCGTGAACATTAAAAACGCTACTTCTGGCACTGCTACTAATACAGGTATAGGACAGGGTGGCAACGCTTCTCACGCAAGTGTAACTGGCAAGTCTAGTTTTCAGTTATACGGTGAAGTACCTGCCGTGCGAGTTACTGAGCTTGCTTCAGACGCTAACTTTAACCAAAAGAACATAGTTACTACTGACACAACTGGTTGGAGTGTGGGCGATAAGGTGGTTGTCTGTAAGGCTCAAACAGCTGGTGGTACTGCCGAAACTGCACCATTTACAATTGATACAATATCTGGCACTAATATTACATTTTTAGAAAATATACTCTCAGCTAAAAGGCTAACTGGCGGTAAAGTTTTCAGAGTTAATGGCTATGGAGTAGAAATAATAGTAGAGAATAGTACTGCCATTACCAATTATCTGAACGGCTGTAATGGTTACACAGTTGATGGGGCATATATAACAAGAGCTGTTTTTAATTTTACTAATGGAACAAGTGAGTGGAACGATAGTGCGGCTAACATTACTGACCTGAAAACAGTAGACAGTGCATTTGTAGGTGCTTCTATCTATGCCACAGTAAATTGGCATAATAGTAGAACAATAACCGCTGAACGCTGTCATAATTTTAAGGGTGGATTCAGTAGCACTTTTTATGGACCACCAACAGCATTAAAAACAATCAAGGATTGTATATTCTATGGAACAGGTATTGGTGGTTGGTACAGAGTCCAAAATGCCTTAGTTGAGGATAATTATGTGTATAATAATGGGTCACCACTACTAGGTAATGGTGGTCTTTACAACTCAACTTTTAGAAATAACTATTTTTGGGGTGCTCAATATGTGTTCCGCAACGATGGTCCATTTGCCAATATTCTGTTTGAAAATAATATCTGGGATTATACCGACCGCTCTTTCTATAATTTTAATGTAGTAACTAATGTTATTTTTAGAAACGACACATTTGGAGTTGAGCTTGCCACAAGATATGTTTTTTCTAACTTTCAAAATTATTCACCAATATCGGCAGTTCTATTTGACAACTGTGTAATTAAGCCAGTTCTCAACTCGCCAACCGAAAACAATGGAGAGAGTGTGGACGGCTCAAAAATGAGGTTCCAAGACTACAACCAAACCGCTAACTATGATTTTACTGCTATGACTTACGGCACGATTACTAGAACAGGCACAGGACTAGCTGACACTACCGTCCGAACGGCTGGGGGCTTTGCGATGAGGTTTGAACCGACTTATTCACCAAACCTAATGCACTGGGAACAGAATGTTCCAACAGGCAATATTCAGAACAAGACGATGACTGTTTCACTCTGGGTCAAGCTAAACAATTCAGCTTACTGGGCTGGCACTCACACCAAACCAACCCTAACGATTGATTACGACAACGGCACAACTATCACCTCAGTAGCTCAAGGTAATACTAACTGGCAACTACTAGCTTGCACCTTTACACCTGCTACTACCTATGGACAGATTGAAATGAAAGTCACAGGAGCTACCGACGCTACTGGCACGGATAGATACTTCTACGTTGATGATGTGAATGTAGCCTACCCTGCTGGTGTGGCTATTGACCTTGGCAACTTGGACTTGTGGGCAGAGGGATTGCCTGTAGCTCCAGCTATTGCAACTATGCCTAGTCTTGGTGGTGTATGGGACGAGCCATTATCTGTACACACAATTGCTGGTAGTGCTGGAAAGATATTGAAAGACGGGGCTGATAACGCAGAGGCAGCAGCATATGATATGTATAAATAAAAGGAGTTAATATGGCAGAAATTGATATAGTCAGAGGTGATACAAGGGTAATAACAGCTACATTTTTAGATAGTGCTGGCGACCCTATAAATTTAAGTGGTGGTGAAGTATTTTTTACGGTCAATGCAGATTCTGAACCGACAGATGATACAGAAGCAGTAATACAAAAAGATATTTCAAGTTTTAGTACACCAACTACTGGTGTATTGTCTTTTACATTATCGGCTAGTGATACGAATATCACACCTGCAACGTACTGGTATGATGTACAATTTGTATCAGGTGCAGGTGTAGTTACATCGCTACCAAAGGATAAGTTTATAATAAGGTCAGATATAACAAGGAGAACCGCATAATGGAACAGATAGAAGATATAACATTACAAGTAGATGATTTAGACATCATAATTAACACTAATATAGGGGAACAATAACATGGCAAAACTAATACCTGACGGACGACTCGACTCAATGCTCGGAATATTAACTAACTGTACTTCAATAAGCGTATGCTCCACACAGCCTACTACTCGTACAGAAGCAGTAACAACGTATATGCTTGCTACTAAAACAATTACTAGTGCTAATTTTACATTAGCTGATGACTCAACTGTAGGACGTAAAGCTACTACTGATGTACATTCTGCTATTAGTATAACTAACTCTGGTACTGCACAACACATAGCTGGTACAGACGGAACAAACCTTTTATGGGTTACAACTTGTACTTCACAATCACTTACAGCAGGTGGAACCGTAACAATCCCTGCATTTGCACTCAAACTAGCTGACGCTGCTTAAATAGGAGAAGTCCTATGCAGTTACATCTATATGGCGGTGAAAAACTTGTTTTAACTGTAGATGACGCTGTGCAATATATTAAGGTAAACGGCACAGATAACATCTTTGGTATATCTGATGAGAAAGTGGCGTATTTTGCTGGACTTAAAAAGTTAAATAAAGACACTACTAAAGCCGAAGAATTACTGACTAAAGATATTACTTTGTTTGAATACTACTATGAAAAAGGTGAACTGGAATTAGACAAACTAGACCATGCAACCAGAGACAAACTTAAACAAAAATTACCTGATGTGAAAGTGAAAATATAATGGCAGTAACTATTAGAGGCAGTCAAACGTATCAGTCTGGAAGCGGTGGATTTTTATCTTCGCACACTATGGCAGACCTTGATGTTACAGGAACAGATACATGTGCTATAGCTGCTGGGTTCAACCGTAACCCTGCTTCTGATGTAGGTTCATGGACGTTTGAGGGTAACACTCCTACTGCAATAGCTGACTCAATAAACGCTAATGTGGTAGCTGTTAGTACTCAGCGTTATTTAATAAGTAACGCAGCTACTACAATCGTATCTAATACACCATCATTTAAGCTACAAGCCATGATAGGCGTTGCCTTAGAGGGTGTTGACCAGACTACACCTATTGCTGGTTCTACTACTGGTGGTTCTTATGGCACAGCTGCGACTGCAAGCTATACAGGTACAAGTGGCAACATGTTGCTTGTATTTGTATCTACTCAAAACGATAGAACATTTACTGCTTCGGGTACAACTGATATAACCTCAGTCACTCATGCAGACGCTAACCTTGGTTCGGGTTATGCAGGGTATGTATCGGCTACAGGAAGCTCGCAAACTATAGGAGCAACTTTATCGGCTAACGATAACTGGCGCTTAGTAATAATGGAAGTTACGGCTGCTGCTTCGGGTACTACGCTTGTAGTACAAGATATATCTACAACGCCAACTTTCGAAGTACCTGCATTAACTCAAGCTAACACCCTTGTAGTACAAGACGCTTCTATTACGCCTACACTGGAAAACGTAGCACTCACTCAAGCTAATACTCTAGTCGTACAGGATATATCTACTACACCAACATTAGAAAGTCCTGTTTTAAGTTTATCGTTGATAGTAGCGGACATTAGCAGTACACCTACACTAGAAAGCCCTACATTAACGCAAGCCAACACATTGGCAGTAAATAATGTTAGTACTACTCCTACTATAGAAAGTCCTGCACTTACTCAGGCAAATACCCTTGTAGTAACTGATATAAGTACAACACCAACTTTTGAAAGTCCTGCACTTACGCAAGCTAATAATCTAACTGTAGCTAATGTATCTACAGCCCCTACATTTGAAAGCCCTGTTTTAACTCAAGCCAATACTTTAGCTGTAGCCGACATATCTACTACACCTACTTTAGAAGCTACTGATGTATCTGGTGCAAATGTTCTATCTGTAAATGATATATCGACAACTCCTAGCTTCGAAATACCGAGTCTTATGCAAGCTAATAATCTTGCAGTACAAGATGTGAGTATAGTAACAGGATTAGATTCAACAACTCTTGATACAGGGATTACTACATTAACGGTACAAGATTTAAGTCTTACACCTACACTAGAAACAATAGATTTTAGCACCGCAGTAGATATAGAACTTACTATTAGACAAATACAAACGGATATTGAAGTATCTCAAGAACTAACTGATTTAATTATAAGACAACAAATAACCGATATAATCGTAGAACAAGTAACTGATTCTATAATTGTTCGTCAGGAAATATCAGAAGTATGATTGATGTAAAATGCAAAGGCTGTAATAAGTTACTTGCCAAAGTTGATAACTTACAAGGCGCTATTAAATGTCCACGGTGCTATATGATATTTGAATACAATGTTAAGAGTAATGAGATATTTGTCACAAATGAATTTGACATGACTAGCATTACTGTTATAATGCCACCAGAGTCCTCAAAGAGACCATAAATCCACCTCAGTTACGAGCTGGTCGGTTGTCAGAGGACTTTTTTAATTATAAGGAAATACATGCACATAAAAGCAGATGGGTTAATAGAAAAAGCTAGTCGATTAAAAGAGGGCGAAGTAGAATTTGTGGTATCAACGAACGCATGGGACGCTCACGGTGAACGTATCAATGTAGACGGCATAGACATAAAAGACTTTAAGAAAAACCCTGTTGTATTATGGGGTCATGATGGATTTAACCTACCTATAGCCAAAGCCACTAAGGTTTGGAAAGAGGGTGGCAAGTTAATGGCTAAAGCTCAGTTCTATATGAAAGATGAGTTTGCAGCCAAAGTATATAACTACATTCTTGACGGATACTTGAACGCTGTATCGATCGGTGGAATGGTGCAAGAGTGGGGATCAGATGGACTTACTATTACGAAGATGATGATGAAAGAGTTTAGTGTTGTATCAATCCCTGCTAACCAAGAAGCACTAGTCGCTAGTAAGTCATTTGATGGTAATCAGAAAGCGGAACTCCGGGCATTGGCTAACGCTTACGCTCGTAAGATGCTGACTGATGGTAATGAAATTAAAAACGATATACAAGTATTGAAAACACTCGTAGCCACTTTAGAGGAATTAAGCTTTGCTGAACCCGAAGAAGCGTTGGCAGACGAAACAACTAATAGACGGGTTATTTTGCGCCAAGCGCAAGCGGTCGATAACCAAGTTGAAACTGTCATAAGACAAATTAAATTGAAAGGAAACTCATAATGAGTACAGAAAAAATCGAAATTGACTCAGACGTTATTGACGCTGTTTCAAAATCAGTTCAGGAAGCTCTAAAAGCTGACATGCCTAAAGCTGCAAGTGCAGACGAAATCGCTGACGCAATTATTGCTAAGACTGAAAAAGTAGAAAAGAAAGCTATTCACAGTGACGAAAAACCAGTTGTTAAAACTTCTGCTATGGAATCACTTAGTAAAGAACAACGCTTTGCAAAAGGTCTTGTTGCTTTTAAGAATAACGACTCAGTAGGAATTGCTGAATATAACTCTTATGTCGATAAGGCATGGAGCGAAGTAAACAAAGCTAACTACCAAAACGTTACAACTGCTGCTGACGGTGCTGCTCTAGTACCAGACCCAGAATTTGTTGCAGAGGTAGAACGACTTACGCAGGATTACGGTGTTGCTGCTCGTTTAGCTGATGTTCGTGTTACTGATCGTGACTCTGTAACATTGCTTGCTGGTACAAACGAAATCTCGTTTACTCGTACAGGTGAAGCTACAGCGCAGAACGCTCAGAAACTTACTTACTCAGCTACAACTGTTGCACTTGATAAGTACATTGCTACACTAGTATTTACTAGCGAAGTTATTGAAGATGCTGCTATCAATCTTTGGAATGATGCTGCAACTGAAATCGCTCGTGCAAGAGCTAAATTGTTTGACCAATTAGTATTCACTGACGCTACATATGGCTTGCTATATGCACCTGATGCTGGTGAAGCTTTCAAAACTCTATCAGTTGGTTCAGCCATCACAGATTTCTCTGCTGATGATGCTATGGATTCACGTTACCTCGTAGTCGGTTCAGTCCGTCGTGCAGGTCGTTACTTCATGCACCCTACTGTTTGGAACATGCTACGACAAACTAAAGAAGCTACTACTGGCGGTTACTTATTCGGTGGCGTTGGTGGTTCAGTAACTCCTATGATTGACGGTGTTGCTGTAGAACTAGTTGATATTCTTCCTGAAAAGGGTGAAATCACAGCTAACGAGCCTTTTGCAGTATTCGGTGATTTAAGCCGAGTTAAACTACACGTTAAAAGACTATTGGAAACAAAAATCTTTGATAGCGGTGTTGTAAAAGACGCTGGCGGTTCTGACATTAACCTGATCACTCAGGACGCATGGGCAATGCGAGCTACACTTCGATGTGTACCGCAAACACGCTTCCCCGGAGCTTTCGTAATCATTGGAACTGGTGTTGTTTCTTAATCGAACAATATTAAACCAATAAACGAAAGGTAAATCATGGCACAAATTTCAAAGCTAAAAGTAGCAGCCGGATCTCTCATCACCTTTGGTGGTGTTGATTTAGGACATACTGTTGATGGTGCTGAAATTGAAATCGAGCGAGAGTTTACCGAAGTAAAGACTGACTTATACGGAAATACACCTGTAGATTACGTTTTGTCTGGTCAAAAAGCTACAGTCAAACTCAAGCTTGCTGAAATTCACCCGTTTACTCTTAACTATGTCATGCCTGAGAATGATTATGACGTTGGTACTGCTGACGATCATACTCACTTTGGTACAAAGGCTGGTTACAGTTTGCGAAATGACGCTCTTGAATTAGTTATCACCCCACAAGGTGGTAATGCTGATGGCAACCTAACCTTTACTTTCTTCAAAGCGGTATCTACTGAAAACGCTACGCTTGCTTACAAAATAGATGAGCAATCAGTGTTTGAAGTAACGTTTACTGCTCTCGTTGATGAGAGTCGAGCTGCAACCGATGGACGATTCCTCGGACGCATGGGACCAGTCAATATTTCATAGGCTGACTTTTAATCAGAGCCTTGTCGTAAAAAGCAAGGCTCTTTTTAATACTTGTGCTATTATGAAAGTATGCTACGCAACTATTACAACTCGGCAATCTTACGAGTAAGAGAACATGTAGGTGGGGTAGATAAACTATCGCCAATAAAAGGTGAAACAGTAGAAGCATACAACGCAAGACGAAAAGCTTATTTAAGAAGAAAACTCAATAAGAAGAAATAGTATGGCACTTATTACACAAGCAGATATAGAGGCAAGACTCGGTAGGAGTCTTACCGCAGACGAATCAAGTTCTTTTACACTTATAAACTTAGCGTTACAAGCTCATATAGAGCGCATGATTGGCTCAAGCATTGAATCGGTCAGTCCAACCACCCGTTACTATGATGGTGGAGTACAGCATCTAGCTATAGACCCTTGTACATCGATCACCGCACTCAAGTATGTTGATGATAATACTGATGTTGAGTACACCTTTATATCTTCTGACTATACGAGCGAGCCTGTAAACAAAACTCTTAAAACTATGCTTCGTAATCGTGATGGCAAGTTTGTTACTGGTATAAACAACATAGCTGTTACTGCGAAGTTTTCTATATACGAAGATACAAACACATTAAACATTGTTAAATCTGCACTACTTGAATCACTGGTTAGTGAGATTTCAAACAACGACAATATACAACGTGAATCAATCGAGGGTTACTCAGTAGACTATGTAACTGATCAGACCAAAGACAATCTAAGTGCTATTAAGTTCTTATTTCCGGGGGTATAAATGAAGCCTAAAGACTTAGTAAGATTTTGGAACAAAGTTACCAAAACTGAAATGTGTTGGGAATGGAGTGCTGGTACTCAAAAAGGGTATGGAGCTTTTCATTTAAATGGAAAAATGCGACCTGCTCACCGTGTATTATACGAGCATTTGTATGGTGAAATAGAAAAAGGTTTAGAGATTGACCATACTTGCTTTAATAAAAAATGTGTAAACCCTATGCACTTAGACAAGGTTACTCCATCTGTAAACACTCGTAGAGGTAAATTAAATGCCGGACAAGTTAAACTTACATATAAGTCTGATGTTAAAGAGTATTGTAAAAATGGACATCTAAGAAATATAGGGAATACTTATGAAAATGGCAAAAATAAAACCTGTAGAGTTTGCCAATTAGCTAGTGTAAACAGGTACAATGCGAGGGTGACATCATAAAACCACCCATGCTTCACACTGCGTATAAGGTTACTACAACCAGAAATGCCTATGGCGACTTTGTACAAGGTGCAGAGGTAGAACATGCTTGTCACTTTCGATACATCACTGAACAGGTAAGCAGTCAATCTAACGAGGTTATAAATTCTGACGCTATGGCGTGGTTTAATCCTGACAGTGGAATAGATAAAGAAGATATACTTAGAATAGATGGTGAGTACTTTAGAGTAGAGCGTGTAACAAAAGCTCGCAGACTTCGTAACCCAGAGGTATTATTTATTAAAGTCACTCTGCTGAGATATGGGGTAATATCGTGAATATTGTGAACGACAAAATGCCTCAATTTAAACGAAGTCTTTATAATGTATTAGATGACGCATTTCGAGAGGGAGCAAGAGATACACTTATAAATGCTAAACAAAACGCACCATTCGATAAGGGTGGATTGCGTAGTGAAACAGAAGTAAGCAAACCGGGTATATTGCACTACCGAGTATCATTTTGGAAAGAGTACGCTCGTTATCAAGAATTTGGTGGAGATGATAATCGTACTGTTAGAAACTACTCAACTGCCGGTACTGGCAAAGCATATTTAAAAACAGCCGGGGATAAAGAAGCTACTAAGTTAGTAATGACAATTAAAAAACATATACCGAGGGTTCGAGTATGATAGACGTTGCATTAACAGTCGGAACATATCTAGACAATGCCGGGTTTGGTACGGTTGGAACTGATATATTTATTGGTCAAATACCTGCTACACAAGATGGTATATATGTACTTCGTGCCGGTGGACAAATGAATAACTATGTACCTATTGAAGAATCTGTAGTAGACATATATGTAAAGAATACTACCTCACAGCAAGCTATACAGACCTTAGAACAGATTAAACGCTACATTCACCGTATGCACTCTACAACTATTGGTAATGATTACATCTATACCTTTTTAGTTTTAGGTGATATAGAAGATGTACAGCGTGATTTAGAGTTAGCAAAGATTTATAAAATAACCCTGCAAGTAGTTCATAGGGACGAAGCAGTAATAAGTTAGGAAATAGTATGCCCAGCATTGAAGATTTAAAACCAGTAAAGTTTAAGATAAATATCCGAGGGGTAGATTTAAACTGTAGCCCACTTCGTTTATCTCATGCGTTGATCGTAGCTAAAATTGGCGAGGTATTCCAAGACCCTAAAAGTGCTAAAAGTGCTGATATAAAACAAGCACAAGCCGACATGGACGAAGTGATTGCTGAACTTATACCAGAATTACAGGGAATAGAATTAGATATGACCGATACTATTGATTTGATTACTCAACTGACAGATTCTAATGTACCTACTGATAACAAATTTCTTAAAGAGTCGGGGGTACAGTTTGAAGACCCAAAAGCGAAAGTGAAAGCTGGATAATGATGATACCGGAGTTTATTAGATTTTACGGATATACAGTCGAGCAGACTTTGAATGAATATGCTCAGACGTTCTTTTCGTTGATAAACTCTATGTATCAAATTCAAGCTAAAGAAACTTTGTATAATGCATACGCCTCAAACGCTACACAGGAACTTATTGATAGTTTACGAAAACAGGAAAAAGGTATTTCAGGCACAGTGCAAGAAGTTAAAAATGCAAGGAAATTCAAATGAGTACCAATGTAGGCTCGATTCATTATGACTTAGACCTCGATACTAAGAAGTTTGATAACGCTGTTAATGGATTAAACAATAAACTTAAATCTGTTGGTTCAGGTATGCAAGACGTTGGTAAGAAAATGTCTATGTTTGTTACCTTGCCAGTAGTTGCAGGCTTTGGTCTTGCGGTTAAAGCTGCGTCTGATTTTAATGAAACAATAAACAAAGTAGATGTAGCATTTAAAGAACAATCTAAAACTGTTAAAGACTGGTCAAAAACTTCACTTAAAAGTATGGGTCTTGCACAAGGTTCAGCGTTAGAAGCTGCTGCATTGTTTGGCGATATGTCTACAGCGATGGGGCTGAATACTAAAGAAGCTGCGGATATGTCTATGTCGCTTGTTCAGTTAGGTGCTGACTTATCTTCGTTTAAAAACATAAATATAGAACAGGCTCAAACTGCACTTGCCGGTATCTATACAGGTGAAACCGAAAGTTTAAAGAAGCTCGGTATTATTATGACCGAGACTAACCTACTTGAGTTTGCTCGTAAGCAAGGTATTACAAAAACAATTCAGGAAATGACTCAAGCTGAAAAAGTACAGCTACGTTATGCGTATGTTATGAGTGTTACAAAAAATGCACAGGGTGACTTTGCAAGAACATCTGGTGGTGCTGCAAACCAAATGCGTATGACATCTGAACGTGTAAAACAACTATCTGCTGATATAGGGCAAAAACTTTTACCAATAGCTATGCAGCTTCTTGGTTGGGCTAACATGATACTAACTAAGTTCCAGCAATTAAGTCCACAGCAACAAGACATGATTCTTAAAATGTTAATGATAGCTGCGGTTATTGGTCCTCTTATTTGGATACTAGGAACGCTTGCAACTTCTATATCTGCAATTATAGGATTGTTTGGTGCTACTTCTACTGCAATAGGAGTTGCCGGTACTGCGTTTAAAGGATTTGCTGCGTTACTTAATGTACCATTAGTTATGCCAGCGATCGTAGTTGCTGCTGCTTTGGCTTCGTTGTATGCAGTTTACCAAGCACTAGAAAGTATTAGGGGAGCTATAGACGCTGTTAATTCATCTGCTAAAGCTGCTGCGTCTGCTAACAAGTCTAATGATGCAGTATTAGCTAACTTAAATAACCTTGTTAAAAATGGAACACCTGAACAAAAAGCCAGAGCTAAAAAGACACTTGCTGATATGGCTCGAACTGGTGGATTTGCTAGAGGTACAGCCTATGCTCCGGGTGGTATGGCTTTAGTTGGTGAGCGTGGTCCTGAATTAGTCAATCTACCAAGAGGCGCACAAGTACATACAAATCAAGAGTCTAAGCGAATGATGGGTAGTAGCGAAAGTATTACAATCAATATTGGAAGTGTTCAGAATCAATCAGACGCAGATTATATATTAAGAAGATTAAACCGAGATATGAAACGTGTTAATCTAGGAGTGAGTCCAGCATAATGCCACAAATTATAAATCCAGTTACATTTAATGGAACAAGCCTGACATCAATCACAGGCGTTACCGTACTGTCTACTAACCCATATTTAATACCGAAACGAAATGTAACGTTTGGTCAAATAACCAGAACAAACAAATCTAAAGTAAACTCCGGCTTTTATAGCGATAGAAACATCATAGTCAAAGTTGGAATCAGCATGCCGACTCGTGAGTTAATGCAGCAATCATTAGATAGCCTTATGACGATTCTACAGCCTCTTGACAAGGAATTAATACTAAATCAGGGAAGTACAACCAGAAAGTACTATGCAACGCTTATAGACGCTCCTGCGAGCGTAGAAAACAACTCATACCAAGAACTTGATTTAACCTTTTACTGTAGCGATCGGTTTGGATACGACACGACTGCTTCTAACTTAAAGTCTATACCTGTTACTACGACCTCAACTTTAAACTACGTTATAGCGTTTAGTGGAAGTGCTGAATGGCAAGTACCTGTTATAACGCTAAACTATTCAGTCATCACAGGTGGTACATCTAAGAGTGTACTTATGGGTAATAACTCTGTTGGTCAAGCTGTTACGGTGAATAGAACATGGTCTGCAAGTGATTCACTTGTCGTAGATTCGTTTAACAAAACAGTCAAGGTCAATGGTGTAGATGTTGTATATACCGGAGCAATACCAGAATTTAAAGTTGGTAATCAGACTTGGTATTATGCAGATGAGTTCACAACTCGCTCGTTTACTGGTTCGATAACATGCGTGAGTAGGTATGTATGATATTAGAACGCAAACATGTTTATAAGATATACCGAGATAGTACTTATCTTGGAACACTACCGTATGTCATAAGTGAGTTTAATTATTCGCAAGATATAAACACAGGAAGTGCAGAAACTACTATAGAAGTAGTACAGGGACTAGATACTGCGCATGAAGATGTGGTAGACATCGAAACAGAAGCAGGTGAAACACTTACAACTGAACTCGGTGAAGTGATTACGACAGAGCGTAGCTTTGAAGATATAGGTAATAAAGATTCAGGACGTTTAATTGCCAGTGGAAATGATGTAGAAATATTTGAGTATTCAGATGATAACCCAAACGGTGTACTAGTATTCAGTGGGTATATATCAGGGTGGAGCAACAAAGTTGGTGAAGAAGATAGAACAACTATCACCGTTATATCTCATGGTAAAGATTTAGATGATTATGTGTATGGTAACTCAGCTTTTACATTACAAAAATCGCAAACAAATGGAAGTGATTGGTTTCCTCTTGGTAGAGCTGACCAAATATCTAGTTCAATGTATTCAGTTGGACAGTCTATATCAGGAGAAGCATTTTCATTATCTAAAATTACATTATACTTAATGGCAGGAAATAGATATTTAGGAATCTACCCATCAAGCGTAACAGTCACATTAAAGTTATATATAGGACCGATAACAGGTGGAGCTGCTTTTACACCTGCAACTTTGTTAGATACTGTAAATGTTATAATAACTAACAATTCTTATCAAGAAATTGGATTTGTTTTAAATAATGAGATTACACTTTCTTCATCATCTACATATTATTGGTTACTGTACGCTACTGATTTAATGGAAGTTGGTACAAGTCCTACAGAAACTTCATCAGGTAATTATCTCTTAATTAACCCAAATGTAACAACTTATGCAGCTAGTACCGATGGTGCTGATTGTTATTTCAAACTATATTCTGGAGCAATACTTACGGACGCTGAATTTACTTCAACTGACCCTAGCGAAATGATTACCGAAGCACTTACCTACGGTGGACGAGTAACTGAGGGTGATGTAGACCTTACTGGATTATCGCTTACATATACATTTCGACTTGCTACGGTGCTAGAGATAATAAACAAGTGTTTAGAACTTGCACCTAGTGGTTGGTATTGGACGGTAGACCCTGCTACACAACAATTAACATTTAAAGAAACATCTGCGTCACCGACTCATTACTTTACGTTACACAAACATCTTGAAAGTATTGAGGTACACTCGACCATTGAAAATATAAAGAACGTGGTGTACTTTTCTGGTGGACCGACTGCTGGAGTAAACCTACTCAAACTGTATACCGATACAGCTTCACTGGCGATAAACAAACGTGGACTAAAACGACTATCGGATAACCGTGTAACATTAGCTGCAACTGCACAAACTCTATCTGAAAACTTGATGGAAGAATATTCTGACGAAGAATTTTCTAGTGAGATTACTATACTTGGAGAAACTTATGACATTGATTCTATACACCTCGGAGATACCGTAGGCTTCCGTTCGTTTGGAAGCTTTATAGATAACCTTGTATTACAGGTTAGAAGCATTACCAGAGGTACGGATTACGTTCGTTTAGTTATAGGAAAACTACCGCTTAAATCAAGTACCTATGTTGATGATTTAAAACGCTCACTTGAAAACGAGCAAACATTAGATAACCCTAATACACCGAGTTAATCATGGTTAAAATATCTGCACTACCACTCGACAGCACTCCAGATTCAACAGACTATATTATAGTTAATGACACTACTTCAAGTAATACTAAAAAAGTTCTACTTTCTGCTTTAAATACTACTAAGCTTACTACTATATTTAATGAAACTGCCGGTATTGTAGGAGTATGGACAAATGCTACAACTACCTTTTCTGATGTCACTAACTGGACTGGCGGTAGTATTACTACAACGGGTGGCGATGTTATATTTCATATTGAACTAAGCTATTGGAAGGGCGCACCATCTGCTGGTCAAGCAGATTTTAGGTTAGTGCTAAACACTACAAACTATTACCCATCTTCTGCCGGGTGGAGAGTATACACTAATGAAACTGCTAGTCATAAATATAGTGGAAGAACAATATTAGTTTCAGGTTTAGCAGCAGGAACGTACACTGTAAAAATACAGGGTGCAAATGCAAGTGGCACAGATCTTAAAGTAGACAGTGGTGACTATCTTAGAATAACTGCAGTGGAGTATATAATATGACCAAAATAACTGCATTACCATTAGATTCAGCGCCAACGGGAGCTGATTATGTACCTACTGTAGACGTTACTGATACAACTACTAAAAAAGTAACAATATCAGATTTACTTTTAGTAGACAGAGCGCACCGTAGCGGATTACTTTTTAACTTAGATAGTGGTGTGGTGTTTAGTAACACACAAATTACTTGTGCTTACGATACAGTATACTCTGGTGAATACGGATTGACTGCTACGACTGGTGCTAGTTCTAAAATAACGGTGGCTAGAAGTGGGTTATACCTTATAAACATGCATTTTAGATGTATTGATGTTACTGCAACAGCTTTTATAACATGGATATGTCATAATCGAAGTGGAACAGTAAATACTATTCGCAGACCTGATCAAAGTATTGCTGTTGGTTTAGGAGATAATTGGAGTTTCACATTACCGTTAGTAGCAGGAGATTTTATATATCAGCAAGTATATAACGGTAGTGGTGCTACACGTTTTGGTCATGCTAACGCTGCAACACAAGCGTCTGAAACAGTCAGAATTATGGGTATGAGTTTAATGATGACTGAAATACGATGACTAAAATATCTAACTTACCACAAGACACCTCACCGACTGGTGATGACTTTATTCCCAGTTTAGATACAACGAATGGTCAAACTCGTAAAGTCTTATTGAGTGACATAGGGGAGTACATAGGAAGCTACCCTCAAAATCCGTATAAGTTTGCTGCATGGCGGAGTACTGCTTTAACTCCTAATGGTGCATACGTCACATTTAATGCAGAACTTTTTGATACAAACAATAATTACGATACATCAAATGGAAAGTATACTGTACCCGTTACCGGCTACTATCAGATAAATGCATGGATTGCTTACAATGTAACTGCTGCACCACAAGACCCGGCTATCATGTTAAAGAAAAATAATGCAACAGATTTAGCATATGGACACTTTGTGAATATGTACAGTGGAGCTTCTAACGGAAGCGTATCAATATCTACTCTTGTTTATCTAACAGCAGGAGATTATATACAAGTGCAGGGAGTTTCAAACTTAGCTATGGTTGTAACAACACAAGCACAAAATCAATTTAATGGGTTCTTAGTGAGTGCAACGTAATATGTTATGCTTAAAAGAGAACTACAATGGCTAAACCAACATTAGACTCAGCTCTACAGAAGATAGACACCATCATTCAAGAAGTGGCTGAGTTAAAGGACAATAAAGCCGACAAAGAAGTTATTGTATTGGAACTTCAAGCTATTCGTAAAGATATTACAAACGTACAAGTAGAACAAGCCAGAGTCAATGGGTATGGACGGTGGGTTATTTTAATCATCGCAGGTGCTTTGATTACTGCTTTTCTTAATATCGTTATAAGGAATCAGCCATGACACATAGGAAGAAAGCTATGCTCACCGCTTGGCATGTATTTGTTGTAGCTACTTTGATGGCTTCGGGATTATTCGTGGGTATTATATTCTACTGGACTGTACAGCCGTTTGGAAAAGAAGTAGTAGAGTTCCCGATGGGACTTACTATAGTAAATGAAACAGTTAAGCATGGCGAATCAGTCATGATAAAAGCTCCGTATTGTAAGAACGTCAAAACAGAGGCAACTATTCTAACTCGCTCATTCCAAGACCAGATTACCTACTACATACCTGTACAAGAAAGTAACGTACCAGTCGGGTGCAACCTTAACTACACAAGTGTTATAGAAATACCTAAAAACTTACCACCGGATACTTATACATATAATTTGAATTTTACCTATCGAGTAAACCCCATTAAAACAGTGGAATACTCGTTTGAATCAACTAAGTTCGTAGTGGAGAAATAACATGGCATATCAAGATTTTAAGAACAGATGGTTAGGACGAAGAATCGACTATGACCATGTGTACGCATATCAATGTGTCGATCTTATACTTATATATATCAAAGAGGAATTTGGACTCGCTACCGGAGTATGGGGTAATGCAATAGATTATTGGAACAGACCAAGTGCACCGCTTCTAGGAAAATTTAACTTAGTGGCCGGCAGTAATGCTCAACAGGGTGACATTGTAGTGCTTAATGGACTTGCCGGTAATCCTTATGGACATATTGGTATCTGTGAATCGGTTACTGCTACCACTGTTAATATACTAGAACAAAATGGTGCTGGTTCAGGCACAGGTACAGGGCGTGACGCTATTCAAGTTCGTGGAATCCCTAAAAGCCGAGTAGCCGGTTTACTTCGACCAAAACCTGCAACACCGCCACCGCCACCACCACCGGCTGCACGTTCAACTGTTTTCTTACCAGGAAATGTACAATCATGGAGACTCTACCGAGTCGGCAGCTATTTGCGACCTAATACAAGCGACCAAATCGCTACACTCGCACCTGCTCAATTCGGTGGATTAACGTATAAGATTGAGGCATGGGTAGGAGACTATGCAGTAGTAATACAAACTCAGATGTTTGGCCGTGGGGTTATCTGGGTAAAAGGAACGGAGGCACAAATAAGATGAGTAAAGACATTCAAGACAAGCGTGGTAAGCGACGCAACACCACATGGGCTAAAGTTAAACGTTGGCTAAAAAGAAATAAGAAAGAACTGAAATGAATACATCAACAATCTTGATCGGTGCATTGTTTATTATTTTAATTGTAATTATCGCAAGGAGATAATCATGCGTTTACCTAAAGTAGATTCAGCAACATATAGAGGAATCGTAACAGCATTACAGGCGTTCGTTGGACTAGTAGTCGCAGCTATCGCAATTCCAGAGTTCAGACAGTTAGTATTAGATTTCTACCCATCAGCACTTCCGTACATTGTTACTGGTGCAGGTATGGCTTCATTCATACTCAATTTCTTCCGACCTAATGTAAAAAATTACTAATGAGCCACCGAGTAGACCACTGGCATGAAGCGTTAGTAGAGCATTTAACGAACAGGGAGTGGTCAGAAAGCCAAATAGAAGCGTTGAGTCATGATATAGGGCGTTCAGCTTTAATGTCGCATGAGGGCGTTCTACGAGTGTTAGAAGTGCAACAACAAGTTGATGAGCAGATAGCTGCTGAAAAAGAACATGACAGATGGGCTATAGCTAGAGAAATAGGCGAGTTGTAATGAGTGAGCGTGGCGAGCCTGTCATGCACAACAACCACCATGTATTCTTCGAGCGTAAAAACTACAAATCTCCTATAGAACGCAGAGTGCGTAATATGGGAGCTTTTGTTTTAAAAGTAAACGCTGTTGATCACCAAGAGCTACATGCTAACGTACCACCACCACCAATGCTTCAAAGCGAACAGCTACATGACCTACACCAGTTTATGCAAGAGCATAACTACGACATAGAGGGACTCGATGGTTTGATGTGGGGTATTGTATGGGCTAATGACAGACGGTTATATAATGTAGAGGAAAATCTCGACCAACAATATTTTTATGCATCAGGAGACTATAGACGATGAGTGAATTTAACAGAGAACTATTCCAAGCAGAAGCCGAGCTACAACAAAACCAGAATCAATTAAATGATGTACGAGATGCTATGGCTGCAGCTACGAGAGAGTGGGACGCTTTACAATTAGAACGAACAAGTATCATAGCTAGACTGGTAGAACTGAGACACGTTGATGAATGAACAAGAGCCTCAGAACTGGCATTTAACGTGGGAGTATGACGAGTCTGGGGAGTTCGTTATGTTTAGAAAAGATGGTCGTGAGTACAAGATGAACGAAGACGATACTGGAATATTTACTTTCTCGCACCAACCAGAAGCAGACCACATATATTACTGCAATACTGACGGTGATGAGATGGTAGAAGATTACACGTTTCGATCGGAAATAGACGATAAACTTGGTGATGGAGTGTTTGACTTTATATGTAGAGAGTTCTTAGAACATGGCTTTGCGTGGGAAGTAGCACAGCACCCAAGCGAGATAGATATACTAGAGTACTATCACCGGTTTAATTTGATACCAAAGATAGTTGATCCGTATGAAGTCATAGCCTTAGATGCTCTTAAAAACTTCGATAAGGAATGGGATTACTACCAAGACGAAGATGGTTGGCACTAAAGATTTGATTTATAAACTTTGTTATGTATAATACAGATAACTATTGTCTAAGAGATTAAGACACTAGCCAGTATGAGGGTATACTAGTTACTCTTTTATGCAATCAATTTAAATAAGCGGTAAAAGAAAAACCCCACATGTAGCGTGGGGGGTGTCTAAGAGATACCCTAATTTTACCACGCTGACTAGGAGTGTCAAGTGGAAATTTCAAGAATCATCGAAAAACAATCGATAATCGATAATCGACAAACTAAAGACTTAAACCAATCGACTATCGATAGGGAAACAGATAGACTTAGAACTTTACTAAACGATCAAACATTACATTCGGGTTTTGTAAAAAAGATATTAAACCAATTAAGTGAACATCAAATAAATAGCTTTGCTAATTACGCAGCTCGTAAGGGAAGCAATCCGGGTCGAGCGTTTGTCGGTTTATGTGAAAAGATAATGAGGCAAAAAAATGCCTAAAGTACCAAACCTAAACATACCGAATAAAGACTTTGGTAAATGGAAACCAGATAAACAAGAAGTAAACAATATGAAGTATTGGAAAGCTAAAAAACCAGTATCTACTAAAAGCTTCTTTGTATGTAGCGTTTGCAAGCATGATTGCTTAACCAGAAAAGCGTTAAAAGAACACTGGGATATGGAACATTAAAATAAGTATTGACATATTAGCATAAGCGTGATACATTGTTTATGTCAAACTAATAGAAAGGCAAGACAAATGAAAAACAAAACAACTAACGAAGCTCCAAAGAGCAAAAAAAATATCAAACTAGGTTTCGCTAACTTATGGGAACTCGTACTCGTATTAGCAGAGATCGCCAGTGCATATACCTTTGCGACACAAAGCAATCAGGTGTTATGGGTACTCGCAGGAGTGCTAGGTTTAGACGCAAGTATCAGACTTGTTAAACGATTCGTGTATAATAAATAGGTAACTTAAAAAGGAGTTTTAGTATCGCCTAACCTAACTGACTGAGATACAGATTATGAAAAAAGCAATATATACAGCCTTAGTATTTGGACTGCTAATCGGGACAATGCTAATAGCGAGGCATATTCGGACACTAAATAATCAAATAGAATTTAAACAGATACAGTTAAAAGATAACTCAACGCAATTAAAGCTTTTAGATAGCAAGTACGATCAACTGAATAAAGAGTTAGACCGTACCGGCTCAGATAAAGCCAAGGTTGAAGAACAGCTAAAACAATTACAAATAGAGCGAGATAAACTACAAGCCGATTTGCAGGCTAAAAAAGAACAGAAAGCTAAAGACCTTGCAGTACGGGCTTCTCAAGCAGCACAGGCAACCGTAGTACCGCAGAAAGCATATGCAGCAAGTGGGAACTTCTACAAAGACTATATTTATCAGCATGAGTCAGGTAATAGAACTACCGCAGTCAATTCAATAGGCTGTCGTGGGCTTGGTCAGGCTTGTCCGGGAACAAAACTGCCATGTGGAGATGATTACGCATGTCAAGACGCTTGGTTCACTAACTACGCTATGCAACGATATGGCTCATGGCAAAACGCCTATAACTTCTGGGTCGCAAATAGATGGTGGTAGTATGAAGTACGAACGCAAGTGGAAATATTACGAGATACTAGAATCCGATCCTATGGTATAATAGCCAAGTGTGAGGAACTCTTATTTCATTGTAAGCCTTTCTAGCTCGCATACTTATCCCTGTCTGTGAGGTCGGGGATATTTTATTTGTGATATAATTAAATAGCTCCCAATTGAGGGTTATAAAAAGCAGAAGCAGACTCGTAAGGGTCTGTTTTTGTGTTATGCTTAAAGTGCCAAAATAGCCGGATTGATCACGTTATAGATTGCACCTTTGTTTCCAACAAACTCATATTATTACAACCGCCACTGACTTACCTCTTGGCGGTTCTTTTATTTAAAAAAGTGTTGACATTGTATAGCAATAAGCGTAATATATAAATGTAACTAATAGAAAGGTTTACAAGATGATCTATACAAAAAACCAAATTAAAAAATGTCCACACTGTAACAGAATATTTTCTGCTATTACAGAAGATGACTACGTTGATTACAGCGAGCATAAAACGTATTGTAATCCGGCTCACAAACGAGCTGAATGTGGTGAAAGTTTCTAACATGAGCGACTTCTACTCACTACTCGCAGACGCATTAGCAGACGAACAAGAAGCTCAACTAGAGCTAGACGAATTTAATAATAACGAATTTATACAGGAGTAATTATGAGTGTATCACTACTAGAAGTAATAGAATCAGCAGGTTACGACCTCAACATTCTAGGGGATTGTGTTTGGCTACTAAGTAAAGAAAGCGAGTTTTATGAACTCATGGAACAAGCAAAAGAAAGGTTAGAAGAAGATGACTGATGAACAATATTTTGGCGAAACGCTAGACGAAATGAAAGATTGGGCATTTGGTATCGCAGCCGAATGGAACGGTGATGATTCAGGTATACAAGAAGATAGAGCTATACAAGCCGAACATATTTGTAGAGTGATTGACACATTACAGGCTGAGATTAAAGAGATGGAAGAATTAAGAAACTATTACGCAATAGAAGATGAAGATAAGGGAGTACTATGAGCAAAGATTTAAAGGAAAAAGCTATATCAATTAAGGGCAAGGATTACGTTTTAGTATCTGACCGAGTTATATATTTTAACGAGCAATACCCAAACGGAAGTATCACGACTGAGTTAATCAGCGATACAAAAGATGACCGAGTAGTTATCAAGGCTACAGTTATGCCGGACATAGATAAGCCTGAACGTAAGTTTAGCGATTACTCACAAGCATTATGGGGAGATGGCTTCATCAACAAAGCAAGTGCAATCGAAAACTGTTCTACAAGTGCAGTTGGGCGAGCATTGTCATACATGGGAATTGGAGTAATTGATTCGATCGCTAGTGTAGATGAGATAAACAAAGCACAGAGTACTACTGGCTACGACACAGGAGCGTCATATACAACGAACGCACCAGCTACCGCAGCACAAGCAACATTACTATTGCAAAAGGCTAAAGAGTACTCGGGTCTTGATACGAAAGAGGCGGTACTTAACTGGTTCTTCGAAAAGACTGGTATGCAACTCGGTCAAGTTAAAAAGATTGAAGTTGATAATGTACTTAAATTCTTAGAGGAAGAACGTGATGTATGAGTTCATACCTAACGATTACTCGCCAGAAGAACAAGCACATGATGCAAACATAATAGTAATCTTACCTGACATAGAGGAGAAACCTTTTTAATGGAAACTATACAACAAGCAAAAGATTACTTACGAGAAAATTGGGAAGATGGAGTCAACTGTCCTTGTTGCAAACAGATGGTAAAACTATATAAACGAAAATTGACTACAACTATGATGTTGGGCTTGATTGATTTAAACAAACATACTCAACAGCCGGTACATATTAAAGAAATAAAAGTAGTCAATGGTGGGGAGTTTGCTCAGATGAAAAGATGGGGTCTAATCGAAGATGATAAAAATGATGATCTAACAAAACGTACATCAGGTCAATGGAGTATTACACAAAAAGGTAAAGACTTCTTGAATGGGATGATACGAATACCGAAGTATGTATTCACCTATAACGGACAGACAATGAAATATAGCTCAGAACTTACAGATGCAAAATCAGCGCTTGGTGATAAATTTAATTATAACGAATTGATGGGAGCATAACATGGCAGGAACAAAAGCAGGTGGAGCAAAAGCAGCAGCAACTAACAAAGCAAAATACGGAGATGACTTTTACACAAACATAGGTGCTAAAGGTGGTAAGGCAAAAGTACCTAAAGGATTTTCAAAGATGAGTCCTGAAAAGTTACGAGCAGCAGGAACTAAAGGTGGCACAATGTCTAGGAGAGGAAAAACAAAATGACAGATTTAAACGGTGATGGATTTTTAGGAAACAGAAAATATATCTATAACAAAAAAACTAAAGGTTCAAGATTTATGGTAGTAGAAATATTACTCGTATTACTCTTTGGTGTAGCACTAATAATGTTTGCACTAGCATATTCGAACAATGATGTAGGTGTAAAAGCATTACAAATGTTGATAGCAGGTAGGTAATGAGTAACTCAAACATAGATGACACCTATTCAGTAGATGAAACATACTGGATTGAACGAATTGCGAAGTTTGTTGATGAGTACGATGATGAGTGGCGTTCTCCAGGTAACAGCTTAAAAAAACTGCACAAGATACAAGACGACCTTGTAGCAGAGATTCTGTTATATGCGATTAACCACCATTACCAAAAAACCCATTACCCCAAAGCTATCGGAAATATTAACGGAGTACAAATTGAAACAGATGACTCTGTACCAAGCGGAATGATTTATATAAAGGGGAAAGAATGAAAAAACAACTTGTGTTTGATGATATTGTCCTCGAAAGTTTCGAGATTATTTATTCAGATAAAATAAGATATGGTAAAGACAAGACTAATACCGCAGTAAAAGTAGAACTTAACATTAAAGGTAAGATATTCACGCACACTGAATATATGTGGCAATGGCAAGTTAGCGAATACTTAAATGAATATGGGGCGGAAATATGAACACTTCAAACATAGATGACTTGTTCCCTTGCATAAGCTGTGGGGTCAACGCAGACCCAGCAGACGGGTTTGGTAAATGTACTTGTGGAAACGAAGCTAAAAGAGAAGCTATACAGCAGGAACTCTTAAAAGCGAGAATTGCAAAGTTAGAAAACGTACTAAGCCAAGATATGTTTAAGAACCCAAACCCCACAGTTGAACAGAAAATCTTAAATCTAGTAATCAAAGACCATATCACTAACCTACAAGCACAACTAAAGGAGAATGAATGAGTGACCCAGAAGACGGAGATTATCAATGTAGACCAGGGGGCGGTTGTCCCGTCTGTAATGATTAAGGAGTATTATGAAATATAGTAACT
>CALMKR010000219.1 GCA_937867625.1 uncultured bacterium
CGGGGTACCCTTAGGGCCGGAACAGTCCGGGTCGGGCGAATGAGAGATTTTATGAGGAACGAAATAAAATATCCATGAGCGTGACCGATTCCAAGCCGGGGCAGCGTACAAGAAAAGACACCCCTCTGGGTGTCTTTTCTTGTACCCTACACCCCCAACTCTGGCGTCAAACCACCCGGTTCTGAAACCTGAGACTCTTCCACTGGTACTTCCGGCACCACTGGTTCAATGACCGGCTCAGTTGGCGGCACTTCTTCAATCTCTGTTGATGTCGCCACAGTTTCTATTGGTGTTGGCACTGGGATACTGGTGTCCCCCCGCAATGTAGCAAAGCGTGTGGCGCGCTCTCGGAATCGAATCGCAGCCTCTTCAACCACTACCCCACTGTACGCCGCTGGTTCGACAACCACCGGAGCTACTACCTCAACTGATACGGTATTCAGGTAAGATAAATAACTCACCACTCCTCCCACTCCCACACCAATAAGTGTCAGGAGAATACCCAGAGCCCACTCCCGTGGTGGATTAATGGCTTGCCGCTCTTCAACCGAAGATGATTTAAGGAGACGCTTCACTACTTGTTGTATACGCGTTTGGTCTATCATGGCTTTATTGTAACAAAGATATCAACCTGCCCACGCCATTCGTTACCTTCACCCATCACCTGCATCGAAGCAATTCGGCTGTGGTACGGAAGGGTTTCAATTGCCTCCATAAAGCGTAACACCGCCGCACGAGTCCCTTTGACCGCAAAGCCGGTTTTGAGTTCTGGGCGCCCCCCTTCAATTTTAACGATATCAAGCGCTGTAGTCTCAATAGTGACGCCAAGGCCCCCTGCCAATCCTTCAATCTCAGTAATGAATGATATGGTTTCTTTTTCTTCCAAAAAATAGGTGCTGACTTCTTCACGAAGAGCGACGGTCGACTCAATAGTTGTAGCGACAATTCGTGCCACTGATTGTTTACTTGTTTGTTCGGCAAGAGTTGTCGCCAAAGCAAGAGCATCGGCTTTTTGTGATCGTACCGAAAAGAAAGCATATACCAGGACCGAAACAACAACCAAGAAGTACAAGGTAGCGATGCCAAGGGTTGTAATAGTTTGTTTTGTCATGGCCGCACACTCGTTACCGTCATAGTAAAATCAATATTCCGATCTTTAATGAGGCTTGAGATCGGTAGAATCGCATCAGTAAATCGATCATCAATCTCAATCACGTCTCTAAAATTAGCTAGTGCGGCTCGAGTCCGGGCTGTCCCTGTCAGTGTCACTATTGTGGCACCGTCAGTTTTAATAAAATTAAAAGAGGACAGAACCACATCATCACCAGCGATATTTGTAAGGGTTTTAATATCAAGTACATACCCAAAACTGCTCGTGCCGACCGAACGCAGCAATGCCGCTTCTTCCATAGCTGTGGCTAAAGCTGCTGAACCGGTATCAAATGATGCTGTCCCGGCTGCATTATTGGCTACTTGTTCACGAAGACTCGTTAGCTCGTTGCGAACCAAAACATACGTCGGTAAATGTAAACTGGCTACCAGCAAACAACCAGTGCCAAACAAGAACAACCATACCGCCAAAACCCGGAGCCAGTACTCTTTCACAATCAGTTTTTCCGCACTTGGTGGTATGAGATTTATCATAGCGAATTTTGAGTCGGCAATGCGAGCCCAATGGCAGTTGCGTATCCATAGGAATATCGCACACTCACGGGTGGAATATAATCATCAACTAGGAAAGCATTTTGCCACACACTTGCCCGTGATGTTGGGATACCGAGAGTTTCAGTAAAGTACTCAGGGAGACCTTTGAGGTTTGAACTACCGCCACAAAGCGTGACAGACTGAATACGCCGTGAATCAGTTTTGTAATCACCACCATGCCAGTACTGGATACGTGATGCGAGTTCGTCTTTAATAACCGAGATTGTTGAAATCAGAGCGTCATAACTGCGTGTGTCATGTACACCCTTAATAAGCCCTTGGGTATTTTTTATTGTAGTGAGCTCTCCTTCTGTGATTTGTCCATGGACCTTACGAAGCACCTCGGATAGCTGATTGCCACCGAAGTCGATAGTAGAGGTATACATAAGTGTGCCATCAAGAACGATTCCAACACCCGTACGAGTCTTACCAAAATCCACCAGCATATGTGCGCCACGAGCACCGGTTGGCAAAACTGAACGTACCATTGCTTGTGCTTCTACTTCAAACGATACGGGTATTAACCCGGCTTCATTACACGCATCAAAGTAATTAAGAATGGTCTCACGAGCATACGCCGCTACCACTACACGAACTGTCTTATCTGTTGTCTCACCCTTCAGAATATCAAAATCAAAAAATGCCTCACGAGCTGGGATCGGCACGTTTTCTTCCAGGCGAAATTCGAGGAGACTGCGGATCTCTTTGGTTGGAGTTGAACGTTTGATTTCAGTTTCAAATAGATATGCACGCTCTTCTGGTAGTGATACCCGCACAAACGTAGCATTAGTCTTTTGCTTACACTCCTTGAGGACTTCAGCGAGTTTCTTTTGGTCATGGACATACCCCCGATCGAGTACCCCGGTAGGAATATCAATTTCTCCCCACATTTTGAGTGGACGCATCCCCCGCTTCTCGTCCCCGAACTGTACATACTTGAGTGAGGTATCAGAAATATCCACCCCAAGACTCGGCATAGAAAGGAACTGGGGCGGCGGCAAATAGCGCGCAAGTAACGAACTAATCGTCATTCCCTCTATTATACGGGTAGGTGGCTCAAAAATCTCAGCCTGAACCCCCAACTATTTTACTTTTGTTCCTGGTGGTACGCTTATGGTTGGTGCCAATAGTGCAAGACTATCTTCGTGACTGGCGGCCAGAATCATTCCCTGACTTTCAAAACCACGAATCACTCTCGGTGCAAGATTGAGTACAAATGGAAATTGTTTTCCAACCAGTGTTTGCGGATCTTCGAAGTATTCACGGATACCAGAGAGAATCTGTCGTGGGGTCTCCTCCCCCACCTCAACCGCAAGTTTCAGAAGCTTATCCGCTCCATCCACAATTTCGACAGTCAGAATCGTTCCAATACCAATATGTAGTTTGGCAAAATCTTCGTACGTAATTTGATCCATATAGATGATTATTATTTCCGGCGAGTAAGGTATCCGTCAAGGATAAGAGCGGCTGCTGAGGCATCGGTATTGGCGTTTCGTCCCTGGAGCTGGATGGCGGCCTGGGTGGAGTACTGTTCGGGCTCGAGATGGATTGGGAGGCCAGTCGCAAGCGTGAGGTCAAGCATCAGGGCTTCGACCGCCGCATGCACTGCGTTTGGCTTCCCTTCTTTATCAAGGGAGTGTCCAATCACAACTGCTCCTACTCGCTTTTCTGTAATAAGATCCGTTATTACATCAAGAAGTTTGGGTGTATTAGGAACGACAGCGTGTGGAAACGCCATCGCACCTCCTTCGTCGGTAAAGGCGATACCTACTTTTTTGGTGCCATAATCAATTCCCATAAGTCGCATATGAAAGGTATTGTATGCGAGATAGTGAGAGTTGGCAAAAGACGACACACATAAGTGTTCTCACCAGGAATCGGTCCTTACTGGACCAGTACCCCAATTGGCTGGATTATTTCGCAAGCTCATAATCCAGCTCAATCGGGCTTTGATTCCTGACGCAAAGATTAAAGAGGAATCGGTCACGCTCATGGATATTTTATTTCGTTCCTCATAAAATATCTCATTCGCCCGACCCGGACTGTTCCGGCCCTAAAGGGGACCCCGGAACAGTCTTTCGATTCCTGGTGAGAGCTACAAACGGCAACGACCCATATGCTTGCGCATAATTCGGAATCGGTCACTCTCGTGGCTAGATTATTTCGCAAGCTCAAAACCTTGCTCACTCGTTCGACCCCCACTCGGCGTGGTCCTCGACTCGCCAAGCTCGTCTGCGGACTTCGTCACGCCTCGGTTCGATTCCTGGTGAGAGCTACAAACGGCAACGACCCATATGCTTGCGCATAATT